>CAZLYG010000144.1:4838-10856 GCA_964563075.1 uncultured Steroidobacteraceae bacterium
AGACCGCCAACCCGAGTGCCAGCTGCAGGCTGGGTGCGAGGTACTGAATCAGCCCCATCGTGGAGTAGGGAATGAGGCGGGCGCCGTACGCAAACAGGAACAGCGGCACGGCGGTGATGGGACCTGCGCCCACCAGCAGCGCATCGATTCCCCCGCCCGAGTGGCCCAGCGCACCCACACCGGTTGCCTCGAGCCAGATCAGGTAGCCGACAGCCACGGGCAGGAGCAGGAACGTCTCGACGGCGAGTCCTGGAAGCGCCTCCACGGGGATGACCTTGCGCACGAAGCCGTAGAGGCCGAACGCCGCCGCCAGCGTCAGTGAGATCCATGGGGGATTACCGGAGATCACGCTCATGTACACGACAGCGACTGTTGCGAGGCCCACCGATGTCCATTGGGCCGGATTCAACCGCTCCCGCAGGAAGAGCAGGCCAAGCAGGACGTTCAGCAGCGGGTTGATGAAGTACCCCAGGCTCGTCTCGACGACGTGCCCGTTCGCTACCGCGAACACGTACACCACCCAGTTGACCGTGATCAGACCCGCCGACACGCACAGCCGCCACAACAACGCCGGATTTGTCAGTATCGCACGCACCTGACCCAGCTCCCTGCGCACGAGCATCAGGATGAAAATGAACACGCACGACCAGGCGACGCGATGCGCGATGACCTCGAGCGTTCCAACGGCCTGAAGGGGTTTCAGGTACAGCGGAAACAGTCCCCAGATCACAAACGCTCCGAGGCCTGCGGCGAGACCCCTGCCTGCGCGAGTGTCCATTCAGGCTCGGCTCGCGTTCAGAAAAATAGCGGCCAGACGTTCGAGCCCCTCGCGGTCGATTTCATCGAAGCGCGCGGGCGTCGGACTGTCGATGTCCAATACACCCAACAACGTGTCCTCGGCGAGCAGAGGAATCACGATCTCCGAGCGAGAAGCCGCGTCGCAGGCGATGTGGCCCGGAAACGCGTCAACGTCCGGTACCACGATCGTCCTGCGTTGCTGCGCGGCGGTGCCGCAGACACCTTTGCCCATGCCGATGCGCACGCACGCGGGTTTTCCCTGGAAGGGGCCCACCACCAACTCGCCTGCTTTCAGGAAGTAGAACCCGGCCCAGTTGATGTTCGGGAGGGCATCGAACAGCAACGCCGAGGTGTTGGCCGCGTTGGCGATCAAATCGGCCTCATCCGCCAGCAGAGCGGCCAGCTCGCTTGCCAGACTCGCGTAGTCGGCGGCTTTGTCCTTGAAGTCGTAGCGGTGGGTGAGGTGCATCGGGGTGCTCCCACGAGGGCTGCGTATTGTCGCTGACTGCCGGCCCGGTTGGCTCTCCCTCATAGGGGCGAGCCGTGTCAGGCCCGCTCGGTGGGGAATGCCAGCACCTCCTCGATAGAGCGTGCCCCGGTTGCAATCATGAGCAGACGGTCGAACCCCAGTGCCACGCCGGCGCAGTCCGGAAGCCCGGACGCCAGCGCAGCCAGCAGACGCTCATCGAGCGGATAGGAGGAGGGCAGCTCGCGGCGGCGTCGTTCGGTGAGGTCATGTTCGAACCGGAGGCGCTGCTGCGCACCCGAGGCGAGCTCATGAAAGCCGTTCGCCAACTCCACTCCCTCCACGTAGAGCTCGAAACGCAGCGCGGCACGCTCATCCTGCGGATCCAGGCGCGCGAGAGCGGCCTGCGACGCGGGATAGCCGTGCACGAAGGTCAGGCTGCCTCTCCCGAGTCGCGGACCGACCTCGGTACCCATCAGGAATTCGAGCAACTCGTCGCGTGAGGGTAGCTCATGAGGCGCGTACCCATGCTCGCGAGCGCTCTGCGCAAGCTGATCGTCAGAGGCGCGGAAGGGATCCAACTGGAGGTGGCGCAGGAATGCGTCGCGATAGGTCAATGTTTCCGCCGCGCCTTCCCTGCCCAGCAGGTTACGCACGAGATCCGCCACCTCGTCCATCAGCTGGCCCAGGGAAAAGCCGGTACGATACCACTCGATGAGAGTGAACTCCGGGTTGTGCAGCCGTCCCCGCTCGAAGTCCCTGGTCACGTGGCAGATCTGGTAGATGTCGCCGCTGCCTGCCGCGAGCAGTCGCTTCATGGCGTATTCGGGGGATGTATGCAGGAAGTAGGGCTGCCCGTTGGAAAGAGTGACCTGCGCCGAGTGGATGTGCACATCCGTCACGGGCGCGTTCACCACGATGGGAGTGTCGACTTCCAGCACCTGCCGGTCGGCGAAAAAGGTGCGCGCGCGCGCCAACATCTGTGCCCGCCGCTGCAGCGTCGCTCGAGTAGCCGTGGGACGCCAGTCGCTCATCGTTTCCTCGCGAGCGCCTGGCCCATTCGAACGCGCGAGCCCGCAGTGACTCCCGGCAGCCAGTCGGCAAAGCCCGGTGGCGTCAGCAGGATCACTGTCGATCCCATGTTGAAGCGGCCCATCTCTTCACCCTTGGCCAGAGAAGCGTGCGAGGGCGGCAGATCTTGCCGAACGCGTCCGACGTCACCGTGCCACACGGTTGACATGCTGCCGACGAAGAGGGCCCCCACCAGCACCATCGCAAACACCGCAGGTCCATCCTCGAACATACACACGACGCGCTCGTTGCGTGCGAACAAGTTCGGCACGGATGCCGCGGTGACTGCATTGACGCTGAACAGACGCCCCGGCACGTACCATGCGGCGCGCAGCTTGCCCGCTGTGGGCATGTGAATACGGTGGTAGTTATAAGGGGCGAGGTACAGCGTTGCGAAGTTGCCGCCGCGGAACTTCTCCGGCCAGGAGCTGCCGGGAGGTGCCGCGAGCAGTGCCTCCAGGGTGTAGTCGTGTCCCTTTGCCTGCAGGAGGCGGGAGCCGTCCAGAGTACCGATCTGGCTTACAGTCCCGTCCACGGGTGACACGAGTATCTGGGCGTCGGGGTCCACCGGACGCACGCCAGCGCGCAGGCTGCGCGTGAAGAACTCGTTGAAGCTTCCATAGCTGAGTGCGTCGGGGTCGGCGGCCTCGCTCATATCGGGCCGGAATCTCTGGATGAACGCGGAAATGAGCGCGTTCTTGACCAGCGGCGCTCGTACGCGAGTCAGTCGAAGTACCAGACGCGAGAGGAGGTGCTGCGGAAGGAGCTTCTGCAGCGCAATGAACAACGCGTCACGCATCAACCGTTCTTGCGCAGGTCAGGCGCCGCCGTGCGCAGATCCTGTGCGATCCGTTTGACGTCGAAGGGCGGCGTGAACACAGCGACTTCACGGGCGCGGTCATCGAGCAGGAACACGGTGGCCGAGTGATCCATGGTGTAATCACCTCCCGGCAGGTCAACCCGTTGTACGGCCACCCCGAAGTCTGCAGCTACCTTGTTGATGGCAGCAGTGTCGCCGGTAAGTCCGATGAACTGCGGGTCGAACGCGTGCACATACTGCGACAGCACCGGCGGTGTGTCGCGCTGCGGATCGATGGTGATGAGCAGCACACGCAGGCCGGGGAGCGCGTCGGTTTTCTTCACCTGCGCCAGCTTCGCGAGCGTCGTCGGGCACACGTCCGGGCAGTGAGTGAAGCCGAAGAACACGAGGCTCGGCCGCCCCTGGAGCTGGGCCGCCGAGAAGGGTTGTCCGGCGTCGTTGAGGAGATGAAAGTCCTGGAGCGTGCGCGCCTCGGGCAGCCAGGTACCGCTTGCCAGCTGAGGAGCGGAGCTGTCAAGTTTGCGCGCCAGCCAGAAGCCGGCCGACGCGGCGCACAGCGCCGCCACGATCAGGATGAGCCAGGGTCTTTTGTCCATGAATGCAGTATCCCACAGCGTGCGCAGGCAGAAGCACGCCCTTTCAGTGCTCCAGCTCATCGAGCGCGGGGCGCGGCGCCTGCGGCGCGCCCGCGTGTTCTTCGGCCATGGGACCGACAATGCGCGCGATGACGCCGCGGCTCTCGTGCTGCACGCACTCGGTCTGCCGCACAACGCACGCCCGAGCGTATATCAACGGGCGGTGAGCGCGGCCGGCCGCAAAAAGGCCGAGCAGCTGATCGAGCGCCGCATCCGCGAACGCGTTCCGGCGGTCTACCTCACCGGGCTCACCTGGTTTGCCGGGCTCCCGATGTACGTCGATACGCGCGTCCTGATCCCTCGCTCGCCGCTGGCGGAGCTCATCGAGAGACAATTCGCTCCCTGGATCGACCCGGTGCGAGTGCGCCGCATCCTGGATGTGGGCACGGGGTCGGGTTGTATCGCCATCGCCTGTGCCAAAGCCTTTCCGCGCGCCCGCGTGGACGCACTGGATATTTCGCCCGCCGCGTTGGAAGTGGCCCGGATCAATGTGCGCCGCCACCGCCTCGGGCGGCGGCTGAGCCTGATCGAGTCGGATCATTTCAGCGCCATCAAGGGTGAAACCTACGATATCATCGTGGCCAACCCGCCCTACGTGGGCGCGCGCGAGCTCCGGAGTCTGCCGCCGGAGTATCGGCATGAGCCGCGGATGGCGCTCGCGGCAGGCCCGGCCGGCCTCGACTCTGTCAAGATCATCCTGCGGCAGGCCGGCCGCTATCTTCGGCCGCGCGGGATTCTGGTTGTCGAAGTGGGAAACACGGCAGCCGCGGTGCGACGCGCTTACCGCCATCTGCCGTTCACGTGGCTGGAATTCGAGCGCGGCGGCGGGGGTGTCTTTCTCCTGACGACGGAGCAACTGCTATCTCATGTCCGGTAACTCCATCGGCAAGCTGTTCACGGTCACGACGTTCGGCGAGAGCCATGGCCCCGCCATGGGTTGCATCGTGGACGGGTGTCCGCCCGGGCTGGAGATCGCGGCCGATGAGCTGCAGCTGGATATCGATCGCCGCCGCACCGGCACGTCGCATTTCGTCAGCCAGCGGCGCGAAGGCGATCAGGTGCGCATTCTTTCGGGAGTGTTCGAGGGGCGCACGACTGGCACACCGATCGGTCTGCTGATCGAGAATACGGACGCGCGCTCGCGCGACTACGAGAAGATCAAGGATCGCTTCCGCCCCGGACACGCCGACTACACGTATCAGCAGAAATACGGCATCCGGGACTACCGTGGTGGCGGGCGCTCGTCGGCGCGCGAGACGGTCATGCGCGTGGCGGCCGGAGCCATCGCACGCAAATACCTGGCACAGCGGCTCGGCGTGCGGATTTACGGCTACTTGAGCCAAGTGGGCCCGTTGCAGCTGGACCCCGTGGATCCGCCCTTTGCGTATCAGAATCCGTTCTTCTGCCCGGACCCGGCGCGGATTCCCGAGCTCGAGGCGCTGATCTGGAAGATCCGCGAGGCCGGCGACTCGATCGGTGCGCGGGTCACCGTCGTGGCGGCCGGCGTGCCCCCCGGTCTGGGTGAGCCGGTGTTCGACCGGTTGGATGCGGACATTGCCCATGCCCTGATGAGCATCAATGCCGTCAAGGCTGTGGAGATCGGTGCCGGAGTGCGCTCGACGCAGCAGAAGGGCAGCGAGCACCGGGACGAGCTGACGCCCAAGGGCTTCAGGAGCAACAACGCCGGAGGCGTTCTGGGCGGCATTTCCTCCGGACAGGACGTCGTCGCGCACCTGTCGTTGAAGCCGACCTCCAGCATCCAGATTCCCGGTATGACCATCGATATCGACGGCCAGCCCGTGGAGGTGGTCACGACCGGCAGGCACGACCCCTGTGTCGGACTACGGGCCACTCCGATTGCGGAGGCCATGCTGGCGATCATCCTCATGGATCACTACCTCCGGCACCGTGGCCAGAACGTGGACGTCAGGTCCAGAACGCCTGTGATATGAGCGAGCGGACATACGACATCGCCGTCGTCGGTGCCACCGGGCTGGTCGGTGAGACGCTGTTCAAGGTGCTGGAGGAGCGCAACTTCCCGGTCGGGGAGATCTATCCGCTCGCCAGTAACCGCTCACTCGGCAAGTCGGTCAGCTTCCGGGGTCGCGACTACCCGGTGCTCGAGCTGGCGGGCTTCGACTTCAGCCGCGCACAGCTCGGACTGTTCTCCGCGGGCGGCGCGGTCTCCAGGGAGTACGCGCCCAAGGCCGCGGCCGCGGGTTGCATCG
>CAZLYG010000145.1:0-10758 GCA_964563075.1 uncultured Steroidobacteraceae bacterium
GCAGGTGCGCGCCAAGGCGGCGACGGCGTTCTACGACAGCGAGACCGAGAAGTATCGCAATCAGATCGCGCAGGCCGAGGCGCGGCTGGCGCAGTTCAAAGCCAAGAACTTCGGCCAGCTTCCGGAGCTGACCGACCTGAACCTCAACCTGATGGACCGGACGCAGCGCGATCTGGATGACGTCAGCCAGCAGATAAGGGCGCTGCAGCAGGACAAGATCTTCCTCACGCAGCAACTGGCACAGGCCAAGAACGCCGGCCAGGACGAGGGCCTGCTCGGGCAGCTGGAGGCGCAATACCAGCAGAAGCTCGCGACTTATGACGAGAATCATCCAGACATGATCGCGCTGCGCCGGCAGATCGATGCGCTCAAGGCCGGTGGCGGCGCGGTGGACAGCCTGTCCCTGCCGGCACAATTGCAGGCGCAGAAGGCCATCCTGGCACAGGCACGGCAGCGCTACAGCGAAGACCATCCCGACGTGAAGCGTCTCGAGCGCCAGATCAAGACGCTGGAGACACGAATCGCCGCGGGTGAGACCAATGCCGGCAATCCCATCGGCAGCCCGGCCGTGGTGCAGTTGCGCACACAGCTCAATGCCAATGACACGCAGATCGCCGGTCTGGAGAGACGCGAAGCCGAGCTGCGCAGCAAGCTCGACCAGATGCAGCACCGTGTGGAGGCCACTCCTCAGGTGGAGCGTGAGTACAAGACGCTCACCCGCGACCTCGAGCTGGCGCACACCCAGTACGACACCCTGCAGAAGAGCCAGATGGATGCCGAGCTCTCGAGCGCGGCCATTGCGAGCGGTCGCAGCGATGAGCTGCGCCTGGTGCAGGCGCCCTCCGTCCCTTCGAAGGCCGCGAAGCCAAGGCGTATCGCTATCGGTGCGGTGGGACTGGTGCTTGCGATGCTCCTGAGCCTCACGGCCGTGGTGTTCCGCGAGAGCGTCGACCAGAGCATTCGCGGGAGCCGCGATGTGCGGCGCGTGCTGAACCTCTCGCCGCTGGGGGTCATCCCGGAGATCCGGGATGCCCTATCCGCGAGAAAACAACGCTTGCAGGTTGCGATGCTCACCAGTTTCGTTGCGGTCGGCAGCATCGCGCTCGTCGTGGCGGTCCGGAATTTCTACTGAGGAACTCTCATGAGCTTAATCGAGGAAGTGATGCGCCGTTCGGCGCACGAGCGCGCTCCCGCCACGCTGCCGGGAAACCTGCCGCCGCTGCAGCGCACCACCCGGCCTCACAACCTGGGAGTTCCGCAGCCGCCGCCCGGAGCGGCTCCACAGGATGTGTTCACGCCGCAGTACCGATCCGCGCCGGTGGATCCGGAGGCGATGGAGCGCAACCACATTCTGCTGCGCGTGCACGACGTGGCCATCTCGCGCGCCTACAAGATCCTGCGGACGCGAGTGTTGCGCCGCCTCTCGGCAAACAACTGGGCGACGCTCGGAATCACCGGGACGGCGGCCGGGGAGGGCAAGAGCCTGACGGCCATCAATCTGGCGCTGGCACTCGCGCAAGATGTCAATACGTGGGTCACACTGGTCGATCTCGATCTGCAGCGCCCGCAGCTGGGCAGCTATCTGGGGATGACCTATGAGCATGGCCTGACGGATTTCCTCACCGGCCAGGTCGAGCTCGACCAGATCGTCTACGACATCGGCGTGAAGCGCCTGGCCGTCATTCCCAACGCGACTTCCGTGGAGAGCTCTTCGGAGCTGTTGAGCTCGCCGCGCATGGCGGACTTCGTCAACGCGCTGGAGAGTCAGTCCCCCCGCCGGGTGGTCGTGTACGACCTCCCGCCTCTGATGGTGACGGATGACGTCCTGGCCTTTGCGCCGCGGGTGGATGCCTTCCTGCTCGTGGTCTCACAAGGACAGACGGCGCGACGCACTCTCGCCAATGCCAAGGAAGTGCTCTCGGAGCTGAACCTCATGGGCGTCGTGCTGAACCGGTCCACCGAGCGCAACGACAGCCCCTACTATTGAGTGCGTCGCATGCTTCTGGACGTATCCATCGTTGTACCGCTGTTCAACGAGGAGGACAGCGTGCGCCCCATGCATGCGGCGATCGTCAACTCGGTCGAGCCGCTCGGGGTGACATTCGAGATCGTATTCGTCGATGACGGTAGCAGTGACGCCACGGCACGCCTGGTGGATGAGATCGCTCGCGCCGATCCGCGCGTGGTGCTGGTGAAGTTTCGCCGCAATTACGGGCAAACTCCCGCCATGGCCGCGGGCATCGCGCAGGCGAGGGGCGAAGTGATCGTGACCATGGATGGCGATCTGCAGAACGATCCCGCCGACATCGGCAACCTGCTGCAGCAGATCGACGCAGGCCACGACATCGTGGTCGGGTGGCGTCACGACCGGCAGGACAAGCTGATCTCGCGCAAGATTCCCTCGCGCATCGCCAACCGCCTGATCGCCAAAGTGACCGGAGTGCCGATCCGCGATAACGGCTGTTCGCTGAAAGCCTACCGGGCCTGCCTGATCAAGAAGATTCCGCTGTATTCGGAGATGCATCGCTTCATTCCCGCGATGGCCTCGATCGCGGGCCCGAAGATTGCGGAGATCAAGGTCCGACATCACGCGCGCCGCTTCGGCAAATCCAAGTACGGGCTGTCGCGCATCTACAAAGTGTTGCTGGATCTGATGGTGATCAAGACTGTCGCCTCTTTCACCGCGCGACCGCTGTTGTGGTTCGGGCTGCTCACTTTGCCGATGATGGCCGTCGCGGCGGTCGCTTTCGGCTGGAGCTTCGTGCACTTCCTGGCGACCGGGACGCTGTCCCTGCCGGTGGCCGGGTGCGGTGTGATCTTCCTGAGCTCCGCGATCATCCTCATTGCGAGCGGCGCCATCGGCGAGCTGGTCTACAAGCTCGGTGATCTGCGCGAGCACGAGTTCTCCAGCCTGACAGAGCGACTGGCGGTCCCGAGAATTTCGGGCGTCTCCACCCCTTCCGTGAGCTCCCGCCCATGACGAACGCTGCCGGCCAGACTAATTGTCCCTCCGTGTCCGTGATCATCCCCGTGGGAAGCCGGCATGCGCGCGATATTGCAGGCCTCGTTGGTGAATATCGCTCCGGGCTGGATATGCTCGGCGCCACCTACGAGATCATCATCGTGATGGATGGCCTGGCCCATCCCGGCGGCCCAAAGCCGGACATCGCAGGTAACGTGCAACGCCTGCTCGGTCCGATGGGCGGCGGTAACATCACCGTCATCAGTCTCACCCGGCGATTCGGCGAGGCAACGGCGCTCATGGCGGGGTTCCAGAGGGCCCAGGGCGAGACGCTCGTCACGTTGCCGGCGTACTACCAGATCGAGGGCGGGGAAGTCGCCAAGCTGGTGCGTGCGATGAGCTCGGCGGACCTGGCGATCGGCCGGCGTTGGCCGCGTGCCGGCGGACGTTTCGAGATCATGCGTCGCGATGCCTTCCATCGCATGATCGCTTCGGTCACGGGGCAGCGGTTCAACGACCTGGGTTGCGGTGCGCGCGCAATGAAACGCCGCGTGCTGGAGGAAATCCCGCTGTACGGCGAGCTGCATCGCTTCCTGCCCGTGCTGGCCAATCGGCAGGGCTTCCGCGTCGTTGAGGTGGATCTGCAGCAGTCGCCGCGTGACCGCTATGAAGGCGGCTATCCACTGCGCGACTACGTGCGCCGGGCGTTGGACATCTTCACGGTATTCTTCCTCGTGCGGTTCACCAAGAAGCCCCTGCGTTTCTTCGGGATGCTGGGTGCATCCACGTTCGCCGTCGGCGCCGTGCTGGTCACGTGGCTCGCCATCGACCGCCTGGTGTTCCGACATCCGTTGGCCGACCGTCCGGCATTGCTGCTGTCATCGCTGCTCGTCGTGCTGGGAATGCAGCTGTTTGCGCTCGGCTTGCTGGGAGAATTGATTATTTTCACGCATGCCCGCGAGATCAAGGACTACCAGATCGACACGGTCACCCGCTATCCGCAGGAAGCGCCGGTGCTCGAGGCTCCGCCTCAGACGATCGCGACCGATGCCGATGCAAGCGCGCGTCTGGAGGTCGTGCGGCGGTGAATACCGTCGCGAACGGGCGGATTGCGGTCCTGTCCTGGGAGGGGCGCGGCTGGCTGCCTGTCGTTCCGGCCGTGCTGTACGCTTTGCTGGTATTCCCGTTCGTGTTCCACGATGTCCTCGGGGAGCCGGACCTGGAAAGAATGGCCCTCGCGCTCACCTACGGGACCGCCTCAGGCCTGCATGCGGCCGCCGGCTACCACTACAACTATCCTGTCAGCTTCGGTTATTACCAGGCTCTGTACCACCTGGTGCCGTCCGCGGTGCTGTTGCGCTCATCGGCGTTGATCGCGACGATCAACTATGTCGGATTTGCAGCGGCGGTCATCGCGGTCGCCATGCTGGGGCTGTATCTGAAGAGATTGTTCGGCGTGCTGCCGGCTTTCCTGGCCTGCATCCTGTTCGCATTCAGCCCGGTGTTCCTCGATCTGGGTACGAGCGGCCATCCGCAGCTGCCGGGCCTTGCGCTGCTGCTCGTGGGCGCATGGCTGCTCACGTTCGTCGGCGACTCACGCACGGGTGCTGCAGGGAACGCAGTCATTGCGCTGCTCACCTTCATCGTGCTGTTCGCCGCGATGACGGTTCGTGCAGACATCGCCCTGGCGTTTCCGTTCATGACCTTGATGAGCCGGGAGCGGCCCGGGCCCCCACGGCCCGGACCAACACGGCCCGGACCAACATGGTCCGCGACATCACGGCACGAATGGCTGAGGGAGTCGGCCGTACGACTGCTCATCATGGGGGCGGTCTGCATCCTGTGGTTGGCCGTGGCAACGATCGGCGGCGCTCACGATACGCATGAGCCAGGCGGACAGGGTTACGTTGCCAGCTTCTTCGCACAGTTCTACAAGCTGCACACCGTCCCCCGCGGGGTCGTCGTATTCGTCCTGTGCATGGGGATTGCGACAACAGTGGGAGCTCTGTGGGCGCTCCTGCGCGCCGGGCGCACTCTGAGCCGCCTGGAGGTCGTGTCCCTCGCACTGCTCGCTCTGCCGACGCTGCTCTTCTGGATACCGAATTCAACACCCGGCCGGCACCTGCTGCTGGCGTACATCGCCGCTGCAATCCTGTGCGCCTTGCTCCTGAGCCGCCATACGCGCGCTTCCCGGGCAATCGCGATTGCCTGCGCACTGGTTCTCGCCAACCAGGCGATTGCGGAGGTCACGCACGGCGTAATGGTACGTCACTACGACTGGGCCTATCCCCTCCTGACCGCGCGACGCGAAACGACTTCGGCTCCGCTAGGGGCGTTTCCGCTCGATCACGAGGCCAAGCAACAGTCGTTTGAGCTGCTTCGTGAGGAAGGGCGCGAGTTCGCGCGTGCCTGCACCGGCCAGGTTCTGGTGATCGCCGAAGAGCCGCATTTCATGATGATGTCGCTCATCGATCGGGATCCGAGCGTGCGGCTGCAAACCCTGAGGTTCGGTCCCGAGCGGGTGTTTCGCGCGAGCGGCCGGCGCTGCACGGCCGATTTCGTCGAGAAGCAGGCACCCGCGCACTACGATCCGCTGCCGGCGCTGCTGGCCGCGCGCGAATATGCGGGTTGGAAGATCTACTTCCAGGAATCGCGGCGCAATGCGTTCGACCGGACACCGGTGCCGCCGGAGCGGCGCTTCTGCCTGGGACCTGCCTGCACCGCTCCCTGAACAGGCCAAACCCATGCACGCCCAGACACGAAACTATACCGAGCTGGAGCCGGTCGCCGCGAATACACCGCGGGCGCTGCCCGCAAGCATCCCGCGCGTGGCCATCGTCGTTCCCTGCTTCAATGAGGCCGAGGTGCTGCCGGAAACGACGCGGCGCCTGCTGAAGCTGCTCGGGGGACTGATCTCCGCCGGACAGGCGGCCCGCGGCAGCCAGATCGTCTACGTGGACGATGGCAGCCGCGACGGCACGTGGCAGATGATCGAGGATCTCGCCAGGAGCACCGATGGAGGCTGGGTCGGTGGCATCAAGCTGTCGCGCAACCGCGGTCATCAGAATGCGCTTCTGGCTGGCCTGTTCACCGTCGATGCGGATGTCGTGATCAGCGTGGACGCCGATCTGCAGGATGACATCGAAGTGATGGGAGACATGCTGCAGGCTTATCGGCAGGGCGCGGATGTCGTGTACGGCGTCCGCAAGGACCGCAGCAGCGATAGTGTGTTCAAACGCGCCAGCGCCCAAGGCTTCTATCGGATCATCAGGGCGCTCGGCGTGGAGTCCGTGTACAACCACGCCGACTTTCGCCTGATGAGCCGCCAGGCGATCACCGCGCTCAAGGGCTTCGGTGAAGTCAATCTTTTCCTGCGTGGGATCGTGCCGCTGCTCGGCTTCAAGTCCAATGTGGTGCACTACGCGCGCTCCGAGCGATTTGCGGGGGTGTCCAAATACCCGCTGCGCAAGATGCTGGCGCTCGCCTTGGATGGAGTCACCTCGTTCTCGGTGGTGCCGCTGCGCTTCATCACGATGATCGGCTTCCTGGTGTTTCTGGGAAGCTGCGCAATGGGGCTGTGGACTCTGTGGGTGCGGATATTCACGACGCACGCCGTTCCGGGTTGGACCTCGACGCTGCTGCCGATCTACTTCCTGGGCGGCATTCAGATCCTGTGCATCGGGATTCTCGGGGAGTACCTCGGGAAGGTCTACCAGGAAACCAAAGGGCGCCCGCGTTACATCATCGAGAAGCTCGTATAGGCGAGGACGTGGCCGCACGTCCCGAGACTCTGGCGAAGCTCGTGCGCTTTGCGCTCGTGGGTGCCGTTGCGACAGGCATTCAGTACGCGATACTGGTTGTACTCGTGCGCGGCGCCGTCACCGGTCCGACGGTTGCCTCGTGCATCGGCTTCGTCGTCAGCGCCGGCGCGAATTACTCGCTCAACTACCGATTCACGTTTCGCAGCCGTAACCGCCATGCAGGCGCGATAGTGAAATTCCTGCTGCTCGCGGGCGCCGGTTTGGCTCTCAATGCGGGACTGATGCGGCTGTTGACCGCTCTGGGATGGAACTACATTCTCGCGCAGCTATGCGCGACGGGTGTCGTTTTGCTGTGGAACTTCTTCGGCAACAGCCTGTGGACGTTCAGCGAGCGCGCTGCCGCGTAATCTCGTGTTACGTGCGGGCTCGTCGTGCGTGGCATTGGGTTGTCGTGCGGGCACGTCCGTTCGCGCTGCCGTACGGTGTCGTGCAGGTTCATCCAGCCGCGGGAGGCTTGCGCTCACGGGCTTCCTGCGCCTCCCCCTGAACAGGCGCTCATAGGCGCTCAACAGCTTGGGGGCCTCGTGCGGCCACGCGAGCTCGGTCTCGACGCGGTGGCGCCCGAATTGGCCCATGGCGGCACGCCGGGCCGGGTCATCCAGCAATGCGACGATGTGTCGCCCCAGATCGAGGGCATCGTTGGGACGGGCGTACACGGAGGCTGCCTGCGCCGAGAAGCGGCCTTCGGTCAGATCGAACTGCACGATCGGCTTTGCCAGTGCCATGTACTCCATGATCTTGTTCATCGTCGACAGGTCGTTCATCGGATTGGCTTCGTCGGGGTTCACGCAGACGTCCGCGGTATTGAGCACTTCCAGCAGCGTCTGGTCCGGAACCCGTCCCGTGAAATCGATGTATTCCGACAGGCCGCGCTCGCGGACGTGCTCCCGCATATCCTCCAGCGCGGGGCCTCCGCCCACGAGCACGAATTGCACGTCCGTGCGCCCCATGGCATGGACGATGTGGTGCACTGCGTCGATGAGGTAGGGAATGCCCTCCTGCTGTCCCATGACGCCCACATAGCCGACCAGGTAGCGCCGGCCCCTGCGCAGGTGCGGCGCCGGCGGAACGATCTTCATGCGCTCGAGACTCGGGCCGGAGCGCACCACGAATACATCCTCCGGCGCCATGCGGCCGCGCTCGATGGCGATGCGCCGGTAACTCTCGTTGGTCGCAATCGAGACGTCCGCGACGGCGAACGTGAGCCGCTCCCACAGCAGCATCAGCCGGTAGAGCAGGTCACGCCTGCCGAACTTGGCTTCGTACAGCTCGGGGTTGATGTCGTGGTGATCGAACAGAAAGCGCTTGCCGGCGAACAGCTTGAAGAAGCCGCCGATCAGAAAGATGTTGTCCGGAGGATTGCAGGCGTGGATCGCATCGAAGCCATGCCGCTTCAGCACCCGGCAGCTGAGCACGAACTCCCACCAGAGCGAGGCGCCGTATTCCAGCAGATAGCCCCACAGGCCGTTGCCTTCCACCGGCAGGGGGTGACGATAGATGTGGATTCCGTTCAGGCACTCGTAGCGGGCCTCGTGACCTCGGCCTGTTGGGCAGATCACCGCGACCCGATACCCGTTCGCGTGCAGCTCGTTAGCTTCCTGCCACACCCGCCGGTCGAAAGGGACCGGCAGATTCTGGACGATGATGAGGACTGAGCCACGCGGTGAGGCGGGCAGGGCGCTGACGTTCATGGGGGGATAGGCGCCGCAAGAAGCATACCTTGGCAATAGGCTCTGTCGCCGTACGAGCGGGCTGGGCCGGCGGGCAGTGCCGGGGCCGAGCGGCGCAGCGCGCACAAATAGGCGGAGCGCCAGCGGCCGCGCAAGGGGGCGGTGCACGCAAGCCATGACGGGCGCCGCGTCGCGCAAATGCGCGAACCCCCAGCGGCCGCGCGAGCGGAACCTCGGCCGGGATCCAAGCGTTCCTGTACCCCATGCACGCCCTCAGCCGCTATGACCGCCTGCGATGGGCGCTGAACCGTCTGCGCGTGATGTCGCCCGCCGAAGTCAGCTTTCGCGTCGGGCGCAAGGTGCAAAGCGCTGCGGAGCGCACGGGCATCGGTCTGGCGCGGGCCCCTTCAACGACGAGCGGCAAGCGGGGAAACCCATGGGTTACCCAGCTTCCGCGTCACTTCGATGTCGCCCGCTACACGGCCGCCGCGGATCGGATCCTCGCGGGACGCTTCGACGTGTTCGCCTTGCGGGGTGTCGAGCTGGGATTCCCGCCACCCTGGAACACAGATCCGAAGACCGGGATCACCGCGCCACTTCGATTCGGAAAGGATCTCGACTACCGCAACTCAGCCGAAGTCGGCGACATCAAATACCTGTGGGAGATCAACCGGCACCTGGAGCTCGTGGCTCTCGCGCAGGCGTGGCACCTGACGCGGGACGAGCGTTACGCACACGCCTGCCGGATCCTGCTCGATTCATGGCTCGATCAGTGCCCGTACCCCCTGGGCGTGAACTGGTGCGTGAGCCTCGAGCACGCCGTACGGCTCGTGAATTGGGCAATCGCCTGGTTTCTGCTCGGAGCCGAGCAGTCGCTCCTCTTCGCCGATAGTTCCGGGGAGCAGTTCCGCGCTCGCTGGCTGAGCTGCGTGTATCAGCATTGCCACTTCATCGCCCGCCACTGGTCGCGCCATTCATCGGCCAACAATCATCTCCTGGGAGAGGCAACGGGGCTCCTCGTCGGCGCTCTCACCTGGCCTGCATGGCAGGAGAGCAGGGAGTGGGCCGAGCAGGCGCGTCGTGAGCTCACCGCTGCCGCGCAGGAGCAGACGTTCGAGGACGGAGTCAACAAAGAGCAGGCGATCTGGTACCACCATGCTGTCGCGGACATGGTGCTTATCGCCGGTCTGTTCGCGCGCGCGAACGGCCTGGAGCTGGGAGAGGCGTATTGGCGGCGCCTGGAAGGGATGTTGGACTTCATCGCAAGCGTAATGGATGTCGGTGGCAACGTGCCCGCCATCGGCGACGCGGACGAAGGCGTCCTGGTGCGTTTCGTGCCCTCCACGCACGCCGCAGAGAACGATGTCTACCGCTCCCTGCTGGCCACGGGCGCGGTACTGTTCGAGCGATCCGATCTGCGGCTGAAGGCGCAGGTGTTCGATGACAAGTCGCGATGGCTGCTCGGGGACGAAGCCGAGAGTCGCTTCTACAGTCTCGAGCCGTCGAAGGCGACCTTGCCCGTGCGGCAGCGGTTCATGTCAGGTGGGTATTTCATCCTCGGCGAGCGCTTCGAGACGCCCGAGGAGGTGCGTATCGTCGCTGACGCAGGGCCCCTGGGATACCTGTCGATCGCCGCTCACGGTCACGCCGATGCGCTGGCATTCACTCTCAGCGCTTGCGGAAAGCCGATGCTGGTGGATCCAGGTACCTATGCGTATCACACGCAGGGCCGCTGGCGTCGCTACTTCAAAGGGACCTCCGCTCACAACACGGTCACCGTCGATGGCGAGGACCAATCGGTGTTCGGCGGGAACTTCCTGTGGCTGCAGCATGCCAGCAGTCACGTGGAGGCGTTCGAGAGAGTCGCGGGAGCCGACCTGCTGGTGGCCAGTCACGACGGCTATCGCAGGCTGTCGGATCCGGTGCGGCACCGACGCACCTGGAGATACGAGCCGGCGCACCTGTCGATTACCGACGAGCTCCTGTGTGCGGGTTCGCATACCGTGCAGATCCACTGGCACTTCGCTCCCGAGTGCACGATTGCACTCAGCGGGCACACCATCCATGCGGTGCGCGACCGTGTCAGCCTGGAGCTGCACTGCCCCGAGAGCCTCACGCCGACGCTGGTCACGGGCTTCGACCCGGGCGAGGGTGCCTCCGCACCGCAGACGCCCCGGGCGCTGGGTTGGTACTCCACCGGATTCGACCTGAAGGTGCCGGCAACGACGGCCGTATTCTCCGGCCGCATCCGCGGCAACAGCCAGTTCCGCTCGCAGATCCTGCTCCGCTTGGCGAGCGAGAGCCG
>CAZLYG010000146.1:0-10758 GCA_964563075.1 uncultured Steroidobacteraceae bacterium
CCGTGCCCCCCGGCCGCCGGACGAACTACGCCCTGCGCGAAGAAGTGCTTGCGTTGCGGCCCGGCAACGCGCGAGCTCCGACGGCCGTCATCACTCACGGTGCCAACCCGGGTCTGGTGTCGCACTTCGTGAAGCAGGCATTGCTCAACATCGCTGCGGATACGAGTGTCGATGCGGGCAACCCCACCGCGCGCGCCGATTGGGGCGATCTCGCGCGGCGCCTGGGCATCAAGGTCATTCACATTGCGGAGCGCGACACTCAGTTCTCCACCGCGGTGAAGGAGCCCGGTGAGTTCGTCAACACGTGGTCCGTCGACGGCTTCGTAAGCGAGGGCTCGCAGCCCAGTGAGATGGGTTGGGGCACGCATGAGCGGAACTTTCCTCGCGACGGCAAGCGGCATGATTTCGGGTGCCTGGCGGCGATCTACCTGATGCAGCCCGGGGCCGCCACGCGCGTGCGCACATGGACGCCGCGCGCTGGACACTTCCATGGCTTCTGTATTACGCACTCCGAATCGATCGCGCTGGCGGACTACTACACCGTGAAAGACGGCGCACAGCTCGCGTACCGCCCGACGGTGCACTATGCCTACCATCCGTGTGACGCCGCTGTCATGTCGGTGCATGAGCTCGCCGGCCGCAACTACGTGCAGCAGGAGCGCCAGCGCATTCTCATGGGCGACATCGTCGGCGGGGTCGACGAGCTGGGCGTGCTGCTGGCCGGACATAAGAAGAACGCCTACTGGTACGGCTCGCAGCTGTCGATCCAGGAAGCCCGCAAGCTCGCTCCTTACAACAACGCCACCAGCCTGCAGGTGACTGTCGCGGTGCTCTCGGGCATTGTGTGGGCCATCGAGAATCCGAACTGCGGCATCGTCGAGCCCGATGACCTCGACTTCCGCCGCAATCTGCAGATCTGCCTGCCTAACCTGGGCCCGGTCACGGGCGCCTACACGGACTGGACGCCGCTGCACGAGCGGGAGAGGTTGTTCCCGGAGGACGTGGATAAGAGCGATCCGTGGCAGTTCAAGAACGTTCGGGTGATCTGGTAGGCGAATGACTCGCGCTCGCGCCGCCCGGAGAGAAAAATCTCGCGGGCGGACCGCCATGAACCCATCCATGGGGGCTCCGGGCGCGCCATCCATGGCGCGCACGGTCCGCCCGCGAGATTTTTCTCTTCGGGCGTCACGAAGCGAGTTCTCGTTGGTGGGCGTGGAAAGGGCTGGAGCGGAGAGAGGGGCGAGCTGAGAGAAGGGCGCGGGAGCAGGACGCGCGGCGCGGGCGCGAACGGCCGGGTCAGTACTCGACGGCGACGATCACGAACGTGCGGGGGCCATCGGGGAGCACGGCGGTGATCTCATCATCGAGGCGCTTGCCGAGAAGCGCGCGGCCCAAGGGGGAGTCCATGCTGATGTATCCGGGGGCCATGTCGAATTCGTCGGGGCCGACGATCCGGTAGCGCGACTCGGCACCGTCTTCCGTTTCTACCGCGACCCAGGCGCCGAAGAACACCCGGCGCGGGTCGCTCGGGGGTTGCTCTACGACGACCATGCCCTCGAGGCGCTTGCGCAGGAAGCGCACGCGCCGGTCGATCTCCCGCAGCCGCCGCTTACCATAAGTGTATTCAGCGTTCTCGGAACGATCGCCTTGGGCGGCAGCTTCGGCGACCGCCTGGGTAACCTTGGGTCGTTCCACGCGCCAGAGGCTCTCCAGCTCCTCGCGCAGGCGCCGTGCGCCCTCGGGAGTGATGTACTTCGATCCTGTCGCTTGTGGCGGACGGTAGCGTCCCATCGAACAGAGCTCGGATTATGTCGCCCGGCATCTTTACAAAAAGCCCGATGTTCTGTGGAACATTTCACGGACATCCCGCGCGCTCGGCCACTACGCTGTCTCCGTGGCTACCAAGTACTACACTCACTTCGTCACTGGCACTGCTCAGGCGCGGACTGCCGATAGCGCGAGCGAATGGAGCGGGGTAGTCGAGCTGCGTCAGCCACTGGAAGCCACGGGAGGCACGCGCGAGTTGCGTTCCCTGCTGGCTCAGAGTTTCGAACTGGACTCCGACGAGATCAAGATCCTCCACTGGGCCCGGCTGCACTGATGGATCAACTATTCCCGTATTAGTGATTATCCCCTAGCGGACTTCCTTCCCTTCATCGAAAGTCCGCATTTACGAACCCCAGGGCGTCAAAACCCTGGGGTTTTTTTTTACTTGGTCCGTAGCGCGCGGCTGATCATCGTATCGTTCAGGCTCAAGCCGGGCAGAACCTCGCGCGTATTCTTCAGACCCTCGCGCAGCAGGCGGGCAAAGCCATCGGCCGGCAAGGGTTTGCTGCAGAAGTAGCCCTGGTACTGATCGCAGCCGAGTCGGCGCAGGAAGTCCAACTGTTCCTCCGTCTCGACGCCCTCGGCGATCACCTTCAGGTGCAGGCTGTGAGCCAACGAGACGATGGCGCGGACGATCTGCGCATCATCGCGGCTGCTGGTGACCTCCTGGATGAAGGAATGATCGATCTTGAGCTTGTCGAGCGGCAGGCGCCGCAGGTAGCTCAAGCTCGAGTAGCCGGTGCCGAAGTCATCGACCGAGATCCGCACGCCGAGGCCGGATAGCTTGCGCAGGATTTCGATCGACGCCTCGGCGTCGTGCATGACCGCGCTTTCCGTCAGCTCCAGCTCCAGGAAGCGCGGCTCCAGCTCCGCTTCCTGCAGTGCGCCACCGACCATCGCGAGCAGATTCTTCTGGCGGAACTGCTGAGCGGACAGGTTCACCGCCACGCGTATGGGGCCGACGCCGCTCGTCTGCCACGCCCGTGCCTGACGGCAGGCCTCCCGCAGTACCCACTCCCCGATGGGGACGATCAATCCGGTTTCCTCGGCGACAGGGATGAAGCCACTGGGTGCAATGAGGCCGCGCTTCGGGTCGCGCCAGCGGATCAGCGCCTCGGCACTGTCGACGCGGCCGGACTCGACATCCACCTTCGGTTGATAGTGCAGCTCGAACTCGTTCCGCGCGATCGCGCGACGCAGCCCGGTCTCCAGCTCCAGGCGCTCGCGCGCAAACGCATTCATCGTCGCCGTGAAGAATTGGAAGCCGTTGCGACCGTTCTTCTTCGCGTGATACATCGCTGCGTCCGCGTGTTGCAGCAGCGTCTCCGCATCTCTGCCATCTTCGGGGTAGACGCTGATGCCGACACTTGCAGATACGTGCACCTCGAGTCCTGCAAGGGCAACAGGCCGGCCGATATCTGCGAGGATGCCACTGGCAATCGACTCCGCATCGCGCAGGCCGCCGATCTCGTTGATCAGAATGACGAACTCATCGCCTGCCAGTCGCGCCAGCGTGTCGGTCCTGCGCAGCCGCACGGCCAGTCGCCGGGCGGCCTCTTTCAACAGCTCATCTCCGGAGAGATGCCCGAGGGAGTCGTTGATCGATTTGAACCGGTCGAGGTCCATGACCATGACGGCAAAGCGCCGTCGGTGCGTTTCGGCATTGGCGATTGCCTGATCCAGGCGATCCCCGAGCAGCAGGCGGTTCGGCAGGCCGGTGAGCGAGTCGTGTGTGGCCACGTGCTGCAGCTGTGCATTGGCTTGCTCCAGCTGCTCGTTGTGACGGCGCGTGTTCGACTCGAGATGCGCGTCGTAGACCAGGAGAATCGTGGTAATGGACAGCAGCGCGAAGGCGAGCACTCCGACGGTGGTCGCGAGCCACATGTTGTCCATTCCAGCGGTACCCGTGCAGTAGGAGTTGGCAGCGAAGCGGGACGCGGCCATTGCGGTGTAGTGCATGCCGCTGATGGCGAATCCCATGGCGAACCCCGCACCTACGCGTGCCAGCGCCATCTGCACGGAGCGGCCGGTGCGCAAGTGGACGAACATCCACAGGGCGACGAACGAGGCGCCGATGGCGATGGCGATCGACGCCGCCAGCAGACCTGGCTCGTAGCGGACCATCGGCGCGATCTGAATTGCCGCCATGCCGCTGTAGTGCATCGCGGAAATCCCGATGCCCATGATGACCGCACCGACGCTGAGCCGCGCGAGGTCGACGTGCGGGCGGCTGGCGATGGCGAGCGCAAAGCCAGACACGGCGATGGCAATCAACAGCGAGGCGATCGTGATCGGGACGTTGTAGGCCAGAGGGATAGGAAGCGAGAAGGCCAGCATGCCGATGAAGTGCATCGACCAGATGCCGCAACCCATCGCCACCGCGCCACCGATGGCCCAGACGCGGGCGGAGGGACCACCCGAGCGCGCCATGCGCGCGGCCAGGTTCAGCGCCGTGTACGAGACGAACACCGCGACGGTGACCGACAGGAGTACGAGCCAGTAATTGTAAGTGCCGGTCACGATTGAGAAAGCTCCCCACGGTCGAGGCCCGGGGCAGGGCCACGACCGTCTTGCGGTTATCGGCCCCGGCAGGGGTTCGCTTGAGCGGAGTGCCCAGCAAGTGTGATCCGGTACCGCTGCCGCGACGCGCGTGTGACAATTCCTGTCCACCGCCCCGGTGCCGGTGGCCCCGTCGTTTGACATAGGGATGAATGCCCGGTCCCTGCGTGGCGCTCGCCGCAGCGGGGGCAGCGCGACCCCTGCGCGCGCAACTGCAGTCCCGTTCAGTCAGAGTCCGAGCCATCAGCGGCCGCCGCTTAGCCCGCACGGTCACAGTCCGAGCCAGCGGCGCCCGCCACTGAGCCCGCACGCGCGCCCGCACCGGCGGCTGAATGAGTTCGGGCGTCACGGGCCTCGCAGTCCCCGACTGCTGTGCGGCGCCGGACGCTTCATGGAAGGTTCAGTCGTCCCCGTGCAATGTCTGCCACGATTGCATGCCCGGCACTTCAGGGCGCGGCAGCAAGACAGAAGTGCCGTCAGCCCGTTCCGCTTTCGAGGGGATGGCCGCGCGCCCGCCGCGCGGTCTTGCGACAACTACGATGTCATATATTCTTCGCCTATGAACCTTGAACGCACCACGACCCGTACCGCTCTCGTGGCGGTCCTCTGCGCTATCACGCTTGGGGGTTGCACACTCTTCAGGCCTGTACCCAAGGCAGCGCCTCCGCCTCCGCCTCCGCCGCCTGCTCCGGTAGTCCCGCCGCCTGTACAGACGGAGCGATTCGAGCTGGCTCCCGGCCAGGACATCATCGGTCAGGTGCAGGTCACGACAGTCGGCAAAGACGACACGCTCACCGACATCGCGCGCCGTTTCAACGTGGGCTACGAGGAGATCGTGCGCGCCAATCCGGGGGTCGACCCATGGTTGCCCGGCGTCGGCCGCAAGGTTGTGCTGCCAACGCAGTTCATTCTCCCCAACGCTCCCCGCGAAGGCATCGTCATCAACATTGCGGCGATGAGGCTGTTCTATTTCCCGCCGCACAAGGCCGGCGAGCCGCAGGTGGTCATTACTCACCCCATCGGCATCGGCAAGGTGGGCTGGTCTACGCCTGAGGGTGTGACGAAGATCGTGCGGCGGCAGAAGGATCCGACCTGGACCGTGCCGGTATCCGTCCTCAAGGAGCATCGCGAGAACGGCGAAGAGCTGCAGCGGGTGATCGGCCCGGGCCCCGACAATCCGCTCGGCCGGCACGCTTTCTATCTGCAGTGGCCGAGCTACCTGATTCACGGGACGAACAAGCCCGCCGGCGTCGGTCTGCGCTCCAGTCACGGCTGCATCCGCCTGTTTCCGGAAGACATCGCGCAGCTTTTCGACATGGTGCCGATCGGCACGAAGGTGCGGGTCGTGAACCAGCCGTTCGTGTTCGGCTGGCAGGATGACAATCTCTACATGCAGCCGCTGCAGGTCCTGGAAGACGACACGCGCGATTGGAAGAAGGCACCGCGCAAGCTGCTGAGCAAGTCACTCGCCTCTTCGCTGCAGAAAGACCTCAAGGCACACAACGAGCAGGTGAACTGGGACGTGGTGTCCGCGGTTTCCAAGTCCCCGCGTGGCCTGCCGGTCGCGATCTCGACAGCCACGGCAAGCGCCGATCAGGTGGTTGCGGCTGCGTTGGTGGTTCGGAACGAGTTGCCCGAGGGCTCGACCTGGGACGGCAAGACGGACCTGCCGATGGATCAGGCGACCTTCAATCAGATGCTGTCGGAAATCGAGCCAGGCTCCAACGGCGCCTCTCCTGCCAACGCGTCTGCAGTACCCGCGACTGCCAAGCTGCCCGTGCAGGCGGAAGGCGCGGGCAAGTCGACCGCCAAGGCCGGGACCTGAGCGCTCGGATGAGGGCTGCGGCGGTGCCTTACCGTCGCTGCTGCGGGCAGCACACGCAAATGGCGCGCACGCGGCGGGGCCCAGGTGCGTGGGCTTCAGACGCGCGCCTGAGACCGTAACGATGCCCGCATTATCCGAGTGGCTGCAGCTGATGCTCGCGGAGATCGGCCGCAAGCGGGAGGAGGCTGAGCGCGCGCGTGACGAGGAAGCCCAGCGAGCGCTCGACACGGAAGCCAAGCGCCCGCTCCACACGGAGGCCCGGCGCGCGCACGACGCGCGGCAACCCAAGCCGAACACCTGACGCTCGGGAGGTCACCGACCGTCTCCAATTGACGACGCATGGCCGGGCGCGGTGTGTTAGAGTCACACGCGAGACCAATGGCCGAGAGGCCGCAAAGAATAAACTGTGGCTGAGAGCCGAATCTCCGGCGCCGGCGGCGTAGAACTCGCAGTACAGAGCGGAGCGGAGCGTGCAATCGCACGCGTACCCACCGCCATCGCGGCCTTCGTCGGCCGTGCATTGAAGGGGCCGGTCAGTCATCCGCTCCTTCTCAGCAGTTTCGCGGAGTTTCAGCACCATTTCGGCGGGCTGTGGCAGCCCTCGACGCTGTCCTATGCCCTCGAGCAGTTCTTCGAAAATGGTGGAGCGAAGGCGTACGTCGTACGCGTCGCCAATGGCGCCCGGCCCCCGACGATCACGCTTCGATCGCAGGCGGGAGTGCTGACGCTCATCGGCCTCAATCCGGGCTCGCGTGAGTATCTGCGCGCTTCCGTCGATTATGACGGCATCGCCGAGAGCGAGCCTGACCGCTTCAACCTGGTCATCCAGCGCGTGCGCTCCGCGGGGTCGGAGCTGATTCAGGATCAGGAGATCTTCCGCCGCATTTCCGTGTTGCCAGAGTCCGGGCGCTGGGTGCCCGATGTCCTGGCGGAGTCCAGGCTGGTGCGTGTAGTCGGGAAGCCGCCGCCGCAACGGCCCGAGCGCTCCGCGGGCGGGCCCGGGGGCGGCGCCATTGGCTATGTCGTCTCCAATCCCGACGGCGACGATGGGGGCCCGATCACCGACTACGATGTCATCGGGTCCGCGAGCGAGGGCACGGGAGTATTTGCCTTGCCTTCGGGTTTCAATTTCCTGTGCATTCCGCCGTTGGCCCGCGAGCAGGACGTGGGGTGCAGTACGCTGCTGGTCGCCGCCAGGTTCTGTCGCGAGCGCCATGCCATGCTCATCGTCGATCCGCCGATGAGTTGGGTGTCCTCACGCACGGCCCTCGATGCGCTGCGAACCTGGCCGTTCCGCAGCGACAACGCGGTGATGTACTTTCCACGCGTGCAGGCGTTCGACCGCCTGCGGGGCAAGGTCGAAACATTCGCTTCGTGCGGTGCTGCGGCGGGGATGATCTCCCGCTGCGACGAGACATGGCCCGTGTGGGCCGCGGCCGAGACGGATGAGGCCGTGTTGCGCCCCGGTCTGCGCCCGGCAGTGCCCGTGTCGGAAGCCGAGAGAATGCGGCTCGTGCAGGCAGGCATCAACGTTCTGGCCTCGGTGAGATCCACCTATCGGGGCGGGGTGAGCCCGCGGACGCTCGCGGCCGGGGGTCGCGGAACTTCCGATTGGAAGTACCTTGCGGCGCGCCGCCTGTCGTTGTTCGTCGCAGCGAGCATCGAGCAGGGCACTCGGTGGGTGCTGCTGGAGCCGAACACGCCAGCTACGTGGGGGAAAGCACGCGATCAGGTGGAGTCCTTCCTGCAGACGTTGGCCGATGGCGGGGCTTTCGGCGGCCACGCCTCAGGGGAGAGTCATTTCGTCATCTGCGACGAGCGGGTGAATCGCGCCGAGACCATCGCCGAAGGCAAGCTCAACATTCTGTTCGGCTTTGCCACGAGCAAGCCGGGGGAATTCGATACATGGCTGGTCACACATCAGCCCGGCGGCACTCGCACGCGGCCGGTCTCCGTCAACCGCCTCGCCACCTCACGTGAGCGCGTGGGTTGGGAGATCGAGACCTCAATCCTTCGACACTGAGACGTTGACGCTGACGACGGCGCGGACGACCTCGGCACCCTTGTCGTCGACGACGCTCACAGGGACGCCGACGTTCTGGGCGTCACTCCACTCGTTTTTGTCCAGTCTCGCCGTTGCGGTGACGCCCGTCTCGGCGCGGCGCAGGTATTCGATCGTCATACCGCGGAGCGCCCAGGTGAGAGAAGGTGGAATGGTGACTTCGGTGACCATGCTTGCCGCGAGCTCACACAAGTCCGCCAGGCACTGCACCGAGCCCTGCGCGTCGCGCACCCGCTTGCGATTGGCGACGGCGACCTTGCAGAACGCGGGGCGCAGCTCGATGAAGCGCGGCTTCAAGGTACGTACGTAGGGACTGCGACGGCACACCATCCGCCCGAACCGCCAGCGTCCCAGGCGTGAGCCCGAGCGTTTCTGCCACGTACGCAGCATCGGCCCGACGGCATTGGTGTGTGTCATGGTGAGCCAGTCCATCTGCTGACGGGTGGCGATGGGGTCCGCGGCGATGACTAAGCTCCTGCGAAGACGTTGCCTTCGATGAGTTGACGTGCAGCAGGTTTGTATCCGGTGGCCCCCCGGCAGCGAAGAACGCTTCGCCGCGCGGCGCGCTGGAGTCACCGGATGATGGGCAGAATTTATGCGAGCGCGTGTCCACACTCAAGCCATATTGGGGGCGTACTGCACGCGAGGCTCGCAGAAAAACTCAAAAAACGGGAAAATCGATAAAAGGGGGCATTTGGCTGCCATTGATTGCACACTAAGTACCCGATGAATGCGCTGCCAGTCCTGCTGCACCCCGTTTCAGGTGACCCGTGCGAGCCTTAGGTCGCCACGGCTGGAGGCGAACTGATGGATGAGCCGCCCGTCGCGACGCGCTACGTCGTGTTCTCTCATGGCCAGGAGAGCGGCCCCTGGGGCCGGAAGATTTCCGCACTGGCGGAAGTGGCTCGCAGCGAAGGCTACGAAGCGCATTCTGTTGATTATCGCGGTATTGACGCGCCGCGCGCACGGGTGGCGAAGCTGGTCGATTTCTGCAAGGAGTTGGCCGGCGATCTGGTTCTGGTCGGTTCGAGCATGGGCGGCTATGTGTCGGTCGCTTCCGCTTCGCTCCTGCATGCGCGCGGGGTCTTTCTGATGGCCCCGGCGCTGTACGTCGACGGGCTGCCGGAGCTGCGCGCCGGGGTGCTCGATTGTCCGACGACCATCGTGCATGGGTGGCGCGATGACATCATTCCGTTCGACCACAGTGTGCGCTTTGCCCAGGCTTACCACGCCGCCCTGCATGTGCTGGAGAGCGACCACCGGCTGCACAATCAGGTCCGTGTCATCCAATATCTGTTCGAGTACTTCCTCATCGCGCTCGATTTGCCGGCCACCGCGTTCGAGTAGCCGCGGCACCGCATGAACTGGCTGTTACGCCGGCTGCTCGCCTTGTGGGTGCGCTTCAAGGCTCGCCCGGACGATGCAGTGATCCGCCTGCACGAGCGCACCAACCCCATCTGCTACGTGCTGGAGAGGCGCAGCGCCGCCGACCTGGCCGTCCTGCAGAACGCCTGTGTGCAGCTGCGGCTGGCGCGGCCCGCGAAGCGGCTCATCGCCGAGTCGAAAGACCTGCCCTCCTTCTTCTACCTGAGTCGCCCGCGCGGCTTCTGGGATGAGCGGCTCGACCGCCGGCCGCCACCGCAGCTGCGACAGATCATCGAAGTACTGCGCGCGCATCCGCAAAAAGACATCGATCTGGTGCCGGTCGCCGTCTACTGGGGACGGGCGCCGCAGAAGGAAGGCTCCTGGTTCAGGCTGATGCTGGTGGAGGACTGGGCCCTGACCAGCCGGGCCCGCAAGTTTCTCCAGGTGCTCTTCAATGGCCGCGACACGATCATCGAGTTCGAGCAGCCGCTCTCGCTGCGTGCATTGCTTGGTGAGACCACGGGAAGCGAAGGCCGGAGAGTGGCGCGGGCATTGCGCACCCTGTACGCCAGAACACGCGTTGCCCGCATTGGTCCTGACCTGTCGCATCGCCGGACTCTCGTCGCTCGCGTGCTGCGTGCGCGTGCCGTACGAGCGGCCGTGGCGCAGGAGATGCGTGAAAAGAAGCTCACGCGCCGCCAGGCGCTGCTGCAAGCCGTGTCCTACGCGGAGGAGATCGCGGCGAACTACTCACCCTCGTTCGTTCGCTTCATGGAACATGCGCTCACCTGGTTGTGGAATCGACTTTATGACGGCGTCGCGTTCGGACACCGCGACACTCTGGAGCGTGTCGCCGAGGACAACGAGATCGTGTACGTGCCCTGTCACCGCAGCCACATGGATTACCTGCTGCTGAACTATGCGATCTACGTCAATGGCTATGCGATCCCGCACATCGCTGCGGGACTGAACCTCAACCTCCCTATAGTCGGTCGCTTCATACGCAAGGGCGGTGCGTTTTTCATCCGCCGCAGCTTCCGCGGCAACGCGCTCTACACCGTTGTCTTCATGAGCTATCTGGCGGCGATCCTGCAGCGCGGACACTCCATCGAGTTCTTCA
>CAZLYG010000147.1:0-10737 GCA_964563075.1 uncultured Steroidobacteraceae bacterium
CTCGATGGCCGCGGCAATCTCAGCGAGGAAGCGTTGGCAGAATTCACGCGGTTTTTTCTGACAACCTGCCTCGACCAGGTCACTTTCATGGAGGGACTGATGCAGCCGGATACCTTACGCACGCGCATCCTGCTGTGGACCGAGGAGGAAATTCGCCTGGACCGCCTGCCGCCGAAATCCGGCACAATTCTGGAAACTGTGCTCTACCGCGGCGAACTGCCGCGCGGCGACGTCCCTGGCATCGTCGGTACCGGCGAGCGCCAGGCACGTCGTGTCGTCGCGGCCCTGATTGATCGCGGCGTGCTCGTTTCCGAGAGCAGCCGGGCTCCGCTGCGGCTGGCCTTTCCGGCGGCGCTGGCATCGCGCTGGATGCCGGGTTTATTTCCAGAGAAGACAACGTGAACGAGGAACTGGCGTGCAGTGCGCGCGCCGGTGCCACCGCCACAATTCATCACAAGGTGGCAGCGCGCTGCCGCAATCGCGCCAAAGGGTGCACGCGGTCTTTTGCTGAACTGTATGCAAGCCGGAACCCATGGTTCCGCTCATACAACCAGCCAGGAGGACATGACCATGAGCACCTTGACCCACAAAGTGCGGGCCCGCACCTTCGCGCTTACTCTCGCAGGAGCCTGCGTGGTGGCGTTGCCCGTTCACGCGCAGCAACAGTCGCCTTCTCCCCATCCCTCTTCCAAGCAGGCCAACATCGGTGTTGTGTCGGGCCTGGTGATAGGCGGCGTCATCGGTGGACCGATCGGAGCGGTGATCGGCGGTGCCGCCGGTGGTGCGCTGGGCGACCACTATCACAAGCAGAAGGTTCAGAACGCGGCGCTCGCCGGCGATCTGTCCAAGAGCGAGGCCGAGCGCACCACGCTGGCGAAGAATGTCCGTGACCTGAACGGGTCGCTGGCGAAGTCGCAGGAGCACGCCGAACAGCTCGATCAGACGGTGAGCCGCACGGACCAGCTGGAGACGGACGTCGACTTCCGCACCAACGACGCCTCGATCGATGCGAAATCGATGTCACCGCTGCTGAAGATGGGCGCGCTTGCGGCATCGATCCCGGATGTGAAGGTGCGGGTTGCCGGGTATGCCGATCCGCGCGGCTCGGACGAGTACAACCAGGAGCTGTCCAAGCGGCGCGCGGAAGCCGTGGCGGCGGTTCTTGCCCAGGCCGGTATGTCCAGCGATCAGATGATCGTGGAGGCGCACGGGAAGTCGGAATCGTCCTCGCAGGAGGGTGATCTGGACAGCTATGCGCTCGACCGGCGCGTCACCGTGCGCATCGAGCGCCCGGCAGATGCAGCGGTGGCGCAGGTAACTGAGATCGACGGCCATTGACGGCTGCCGCTCACAACGCGCTGCGGCGGGTCAGGGAAGGCCGCCGCAGCCCTCGCGACAACCTTGGAATACCGCCGCAGCCCCATGCGGCAACACGTCGACGGCGCTCCCAATCAAACATAAGATGGAAGGCGGTGAGATGCGTCGCAGATTCGAGACGCCGTGCTTCACCAGACGGACGAGGCGTGAAATCGTATCCGTGCTTACCGCATTCCCATGCGGGTGGAGGTCGTCATGGAGACAGTCACCATCGCGTCGACAAGGGGTTTTGCGCTGTCGGATATGGAAATCCTGGTCGGTAGCGCCATCGTCATTGCCGCAATCGTGTGGATGGTGTTTTCCGGCTTGAAGCATTTTCGCAGCAGCCGTCACACCCAACCTCGTGTTTGACGTTCCCGGAAGACCGGGGCGCGCTCGTCAGCGAGCGTAAGCCCCGGGACTTTCGGAATGCTCGAGTCCGACTACAGCCCGCGCAGTACCTGTGCGAGCGTGCCGAACATCTGGTCGACGTGCGAGCGCTCGACGATGAGCGGCGGAGACAAGGCCAGAATGTCGCCGGTTTGCCGGATCAGCAGGCCGCGCTCGAAGCATTTCACGTAGACATCGAACGCGCGCGCTCCCGCCTTGCCCGGAATCGACTCCAGCTCGAGGCCCAGAATCAACCCGTAATTGCGGATGTCGATGACGTGCGGCAAGCCGCGCAGGGAGTGCGCCGCATCCTCCCAGTAACGGGCCATCGACTTGGCTCTCGTGAGCAGCCCTTCGCGCTCATAGATGCCCAGTGTGGCGACACCGGCCGCACACGCGGTCGGATGTGCCGAATAGGTGTAGCCATGGGACAGCTCGATCGAGCCCTCGGGGCCCTGCATGAAAGCCTCGTAGATGGCTTTCTTCACGATGACCGCGCCCATCGGCACGGAGCCGTTCGTGAGTCCCTTGGCCGCCGTGATGATGTCGGGAGTGACACCGAATTCCTGAGATGCGAACGGTGAGCCGGTGCGGCCGAAGCCTGTAATGACCTCGTCGAAAATCAGCAACAGGCCGTGGCGATCGCAGATCTCGCGCAGCCGCTGCAGATAGCCGCGCGGCGGAATCAACACGCCGGTGGATCCGGCGATCGGCTCGACGATCACGGCGGCGATGGTGGATGCGTCATGCAGCGCGACCAGCCGCTCGAGCTCGTCCGCCAGATTGACGCCGTTCTCAGGCTGACCGCGCGAGAACGCATTGGCGGCAAGATTGTGAGTGTGCGGCAGGTGATCCACGCCGGGAATCATCGAAGCCGACCACATCTTGCGTACCGGGGAGATGCCTCCGACCGAGATACCCCCGAAATTGACGCCGTGATAGGCGCGCTCGCGCCCGATCAGCTTGGTCCGCGCAGCATCGCCTCGTACCCGGTGATAGGCGAGGGCGATCTTGAGGGCGGATTCCACCGATTCCGAGCCTGAGTTCGTGAAGAACACGTGATCGAGCCCCGCGGGGGCGATCTTCGCCACGGCGTTCGCCAGCTCGAATGCCAGCGGATGACCCATCTGGAACGGGGGCGCGTAGTCCATTGTCTCCAGCTGATGGGCAACGGCCTCGGAGATCTCGCGGCGCCCATGCCCCGCGTTGACGCACCACAGGCCTGCCACTCCGTCCAGGATCTCGCGCCCCTCGGGCGTCCAGTAATGCATGCCGGAGGCTTTGGCGAGGATTCTGGGGCGTGCCTTGAACTGGCGATTCGCCGTAAAGGGCATCCAGTGCGCTTCCAGATCGTTGCGGGTGGGAGTGGGAATCGGGGTGACGGCCGCGGTGGACATAAGTTTTCGGCTCAGCTTGGTGGTGAAAGGGCGCGCAGAGCGGGCCCTCAAAGGACCGCGAATGATAAGGAAAGTTGACAAGTCCGGCCATGGGGACGGACATTCGCGTCCATCCCGTGTCCTAAATATTGAACACCGTGACTGATATGGCCATTGACGTCGGCACCCGGCTGCGGACGGTCCGAACCACTTTCGGGATGTCCCAGCGGGAGCTTGCCCGGCGCGCCGGCGTGACGAACGGCCTGATTTCCCTCATCGAGCAGAACCGCGTGAGCCCTTCCGTCAGCTCGCTCAAGAAGGTGCTGGATGGCGTTCCGATGTCACTCGCCGAATTTTTCGCGCTCGATCTGACCGCTGCGCCGCAGGCTTTCTTCGGTATCGAGGAGCTCGCGGAGATCGGTAATGCCGAGGTGTCCAGGCGTGTCGTGGCTGCAAAACGGCCGGCTCGGCAGCTCGCAGTGCTGCATTCGCGCTTCGCGATCGGCGCCGCTGCCGACGAGCAGGGCACAACGCGGGGTGAGGAGGGCGGTGTGGTAGTCCGGGGCCGTATTGAGATCACGGTCGGCGGGTCGACTCGCGTGCTCGGGCCGGGAGAGGCCTACTACTTCTCGCGACAGCTACCCCATCGTTTCCGCAACGTCGGGCGCGAAGTGTGCGAGATCGTGAGCGCCAGTACTCCGGCGAACCTTTAGGCGCTCGCGCCTGCACATATCGTCTCCGGTTGAACCATGAGCTCGAGCCAGCTGCAATTTCTTGCTAGCGCGCCGCGCGGTCTTGCCGACCTGTTGGCCCGTGAGCTCGTTTCCCTCGGCGCCGAGGACGTGCGTGAGCGAGCCGTGGGCGTTGCCTTTTCCGGCACTCTGGCGGCTGGGTATCGCGCGTGCCTGTGGTCACGGATTGCCAACCGCGTGTTTCTCGAGCTCGCGCAGTTTGAGGCAGCGGATGCGGATCGCTTCTACGCCGCCGCGCGTGCTCTGGATTGGTCGCGCCATCTGGGTCCCGGTGCGACGTTGGCGTGCGATTTCACGGGCCGGCACCCTTCGATCACGCACACGCATTTCGGCGCACTGAAGCTGAAGGACGCGATCGTTGACGCTCTGCGTCAGGAGAGCGGGCTGCGCCCTGACGTCGACCTCGAGCGGCCGAGTGTACGCATCCACGCTCACGCTCACGGGGGCGAGAGAATCACGCTGTCTCTTGATCTGTCCGGCGAGAGTCTGCATCGCCGCAGCTATCGGGGCGCGGCGGGCGAGGCGCCGCTCAAGGAGAACGTCGCTGCAGGCATTCTGATGCGCTCCGGCTGGGGGGATCTGGCGGCACAGCGTGCCCAGTTCCTGGACCCGATGTGCGGCTCTGGAACGCTCGCAATCGAGGCAGCTCTCATCGCCGCCGATCGCGCTCCCGGCCTGTCCCGCCAGTATTACGGCTTTGTGGGCTGGCGCGGGCATGACGCCCGCTTGTGGGCGGAGATTCTCGAGGACGCGGAGCGGCGTGCGCACATAACGCCCCCACAGCTCGTTATCTGCGGATATGACAAGGATGCGGCCGCCATTCGCGCCGCGCGGGAGAATGCGCGCCGTGCCCGCGTGGATGCATTAGTGCGGTTTGAAGTGAAAGCGCTCGCCGAGGCGGCTCCCGCGGCGCCTGAGGCTGATACGGCGTCGGGCGGCGCACCCGAGGCGGCATCGGGCGGCGCACCCGAGGCGGCACCCGGCATTCGATCGCCCACACCCGGCCTGTTATGTGTGAATCCCCCCTACGGCGTGCGCCTCGAGGACCAAGAGGCAGCTCGCGTCCTGCACAGGCAGCTCGGCGCCATCTTGCGCGAGCGCTTCCGAGGCTGGCAGGCAGCCGTGCTGGTCGGCGCGCCGCAACTGGGGATGGAGCTGGGAATCCGTGCCCACCGCACCCATGTCGTGTGGAACGGTCCCATTGAATGTCGGTTGTTACGGCTGAAAGTCGAGCCGGAGAGCGAGCGAGAGCCGGGCACATTATCCAAAGGGGCTGCGCAGTTCCGCGATACGCCGGGGGCGCGCATGTTCGCCAATCGCCTGGCGAAGAATCTCAAGCGTCTGCAGAGTTGGGCCGCGAAGGCGGGCATCAGCTGCTATCGGCTGTATGACGCGGACATGCCCGAGTACGCGTTCGCCATCGACCTCTATCGCACTCTCGAGCCGGAGGCGAGCTGGCTGTACGTGCAGGAATACGCGGCACCGGCCGAAATCGAGCTGGAAGCGATCCGGCGGCGCCGCGGCGAGGCCATGTCCACGCTGACCGACGTCACCGGAGTCGCTCCGGAGCGGATTCGGGTCCGCCTCCGCCGCCGTACCCGGCGAGGTGAGCAATACGACAAGGTTGGCGAGCAGGCGCGCTATTACCTGATCGAGGAAGACGGTCTGCGCTTTCGAGTCAACTTCGACGACTACCTCGATACCGGGCTGTTCCTGGATCATCGCCTGACACGGGGGCGTTTGCGCGCAGCTGCCTCAGGCAAGCGGTTCCTGAATCTTTTTGCTTACACCGGCACGGCGACCGTGTATGCCGCCGCGGGCGGTGCGTCGCAGAGCACCACCGTCGATCTTTCGAACACCTACCTCGACTGGGCGCAACGCAACCTGGCACTGAATCGCCTCGCCGGCCCTCAGCATCGATTCGTCCATGCAGACTGCCGCGAGTGGTTGCAGGAAGCGGCTGCGGGCCCCTACGACCTGATTTTCCTGGATCCGCCGACGTTCTCGAATTCCAAGAGAATGGAGGGAGTGCTGGATATCGAGCGCGACCACGTAAGCCTGATCGACGCCTGCGTTCGGCGGCTGGCGCCAGGCGGGTTGATCCTATTCTCGACCAACGCGCAGCGCTTCCGGCTCGACCCGCAGCTGACCGGCAGGCTCGCGGTACGGGACGTCTCCGCGGCCACTCTGCCGCAGGATTTCGAACGCAATCCACGAATTCACCGCTGCTTCGAGATCCGAGCTTTACAGTGAGGGGCCGCGTACGGTAGCTTGGGTGCATGTCCGGCTCGATCAAAAAGCGCACCTCGCTCAAAAAGCCCATCGCAGGGGCCCTGGAGCATTGCGCGCGCTGAGTCCTTCGAGCCGCCAAGCGAATCCCAGAGGCCCCGCACTGACGGGGCCTCTGCTTTTTTGAATCTCTCTATTAACAGGGTCAAGGCCGTATGCAATCCGCAAATTCATCCGCCGCCCCCGTAGTCGCCATCGTCGGCGCTACGGGTGCTGTCGGCGTGGAGCTGATCGAGTGTCTGGAGCGCCGGAAGTTTCCAATCGCGGAATTGCGGCTGCTGGCTTCGTCGCGCTCCGCGGGCAAGAAGCTGCCGTTCCGCGGCCAGCAGCTCACGGTGCGCGAGCTGACCGAGGACAGCTTCGGCGGTGTCAACATCGCGTTGTTTTCTGCCGGCGGCAGTACCTCCAAGCGCTTCGCACCGCTCGCGGCTCGTGCCGGCGCCGTGGTGGTCGACAATTCCTCCGCGTTCCGAATGGATGACGGAGTGCCACTGGTGGTACCGGAGATCAACCCCCAGGCAGTGCGGCAGCACCAGGGCATCATCGCCAATCCCAACTGCTCGACGATCATCTCGATCACGCCGCTGTGGCCGATTCACCGCCGCAATCCGATCAAGCGGATGATCGTCTCCACCTATCAGGCAGCCTCGGGCGCTGGCGCGGCCGCGATGGAAGAGCTGCGCGAGTCGACACGGGCTTATCTGGATGGGCGGCCGTACCAGAACACGGTGTTGCCACACCCTTATGCGTTCAATCTCTTCAGCCACAACAGCAAGATGGACCCGGCGAACGGCTACAACGAGGAAGAGATGAAAGTCGTGCGCGAGACGCACAAGATATTCGGGACCTCGGAAATACGGATCGCAGCGACCTGCGTGCGCGTTCCGGTGCTGCGCGCTCACTGCATCGCCATCAACTTCGAGTGCGAGCGGCCGATCACGCCGGCACAGGTGCGGGAGATCGTGCAGACGGCCCCGGGTGTCAAGGTGGTCGATGATCTCGAGCACAACTACTACCCGATGCCCAAGGATGCCTCCGGCCGGGATCCCATCCTGGTGGGCCGCATCCGTCAGGACATCAGCGATCCGAGCGGCCGCTCCGTTGCGATATTCGTGGCTGGCGACCAGCTGCTCAAGGGGGCCGCGCTGAACGCAGTGCAGATCGCGGAGTTGCTCTAGAGAAGGAGTGTTGATGCACCACCGCTGGCGCGCTTGGCTGGAGATTGCCGTGGCCCTCGCTTGCATGGCGGCTTGCGCCGCGCCGTCGCCGAAGGCCCCGGAGCCGGCGAAGGCTTCGGCGGCGCCGAATGCGTCGGCGCCGAGGCAGGCGAGAGCCGCACAGCACCCCGCCCCCGAGCCTGGCTTGCTGGTGCCTCAGACCCTCACGCTCAGAGGCTCAGCAATGTTGAGCAGCGTGAGCGGACCCTGTTACATCGTGCGTGGCGAGGGTGGAGCAATCGCGCAGCAGGGCGCCGTTCTGCAGGACGGCGATGTGCTGGATCTGGGCAACGCCGAGGACAACGGCGCGGTCGCCATCCATTCGACGGGGAAGTCGGATATCGTTCTGCGCCGCTCGATGGGCAGATTCTTCAAGCTGCAGATCAGGCCCTGAGCTACAGCAGATCCCGCAACCGGTAGTACAGCATCGCGAGCACCAGCGCGGGCCGGCGCAACAGCGCACCGCCGGGAAAGCTGCCGTGCGGAATCGCCGCAAACACATCGAACCGTTCGACCGAACCGGCCACCGCCTCGGCCACGAGTTTGCCCGCGATACCGGCCAATGCGAGCCCCTGGCCCGAGAAGCCCTGCAGGAAATAAACATCAGGTGCCAGACGCCCGAAGTGCGGTGCGCGATTGACCGTGATGTCGACGTATCCGCCCCATGAGTACTGGATCTGCAGATCGGCCAGCTGCGGGAATACCCGTAACATGCGCTTGCGAGTCGCCCCTGGAGCGTCGAATGAGGCGAGGTCGGAGTAGTTGACCCGGCCGCCGAACAGCAACCGCCGGTCAGCCGACAGCCGGAAATAGTCCAACACCCAGTTCATATCGCTGACTGCCGCGTTGTTGGCAATCAGTCGGCGGGCACGGTCGGCGGCGAGCGGCTCTGTCGCTACGATGTAGGTGCTGACCCCCATGATCTTCGCTTGAAGCAGCGGCGCCGTGCTACCCAGGTACGCGTTACCGCACAGTACGGTGAAGCGCGGACGTACCAATCCCGCCGCGGTCCGGACTGACACACGGTTCCCCTGCGGTGCGGAGCCGGCCGCGCGCGCGGCAGACGAAAGTGCCACTGCGCGTGTGGACTCGAAGATCCTCGCGCCGGCCCTTTCCGCGGCGGCTGCGAGTCCCAACGTGTAGTTCAGGGGGTGCAGATGGCCTGCGTTGGAGTCGTATAGCGCCGCGGAGTAGCGCTGCGACTCGATGACCGAGTGAACCTCCTCGCGAGGCATGTAACGCACGCTCTCGTAGCCATACTGCGAGCGCAGCTCCTCGATCTCCGCCAGCAACTCGCGCTCGTGGCGGGGCTGCAGCGCTGCGAGGATGTGCCCGTCCACCCAGTCGCAATCGATGCGATGCCTGGCGATCAGCTCCCGCATCAGACGCAGTCCTTCGAGCGACACGTCCCAAACCATGCGGGTAGCCTTAGGGCCGATGAGCCGGCGCAGCTTGCCCAGGTCGGCCGCTACGCCCGGGAGCGCCTGGCCGCCGCTGCGCCCCGAGGCGCCCCAGCCGACTTTGTGCTCTTCGAGGAGGACGACCCTGTACCCGCGCTCAGCGAGATGTAGCGCGGTGGAGCAGCCGGCGATACCGGCCCCGACCACGCATACGTCGCATTCGACTGTACCGCGCAACTCGGGCCGGGCGGGTGTGACCGGTGCGGAAGCCTCGTAGTAGGAATTGATCTGCGAGCCTGCGCGCATGGGCTCCGGGACAGGGGTGTTTAGGATATGTAGACGCCGGAGGCTCCGGCGCCTTTGACGGCAGAATAACGACCCCGCCGGCGCCGACGCAAACGCAAGCCCTTGAGCGGCCAGCCCCAGGGGTGGGACAGCGCAGGGAAGTGGTGACCGCCACCTGGGAGGGGCTGGCATCCGCGGAGGGAAGACTCTGCCCACTCAGCTGTGGTCTAATATTCACTGCGTTAGCCAGATCGCGCCCGAGTGCCTGTTTAAGATAATAGACGCTCGGGCCGACCACCCGCTGTCATGGCCCCCATCCGACCGCTCATAGGGATTCCCGCCGATCGCCGCATGATCGGTCTGCACGCGTTCCACGCCGTGGGGGAGAAGTACGCCCGTGCGGTGCTGGAGGCCGCGGATGCCGTGCCAGTGGTAATTCCGGCGATGGCGCGGGAGATGCGCATGGACGAGCTCATCGACCGGCTGGACGGCGTCGTGTTCACCGGCAGCCCTTCGAATGTCGAGCCCCGCCACTATCAGGGCCCGCCCAGCGCTCCCGGCACTTTGCACGATCCCGAGCGTGACGCCATGACGCTGCCGCTGATTCGCAAGGCCGTGGACGCGGGTATCCCTGTCCTGGGGATCTGCCGGGGCTTCCAGGAGATGAACGTGGCCTTCGGCGGTACGCTGCACCAGAAGCTTCACGAGGTCCCCGGCCACATGGATCACAGGGACGACGAGTCACAGCCGCTCGAGGTGCAATACGGGCCCGCGCACGAGGTCACCCTCGAGCCGGGCGGCGTGCTGCACACCCTTGCGGGGACGGATCGGCTGACAGTCAACTCCCTCCACTCTCAGGGCGTGGACCGTCTCGGTCCCGACCTCGCCGTCGAAGCACGGGCTCCTGACGGGGTGGTGGAGGCGTTTCGGGTCCAGGGGGCGCGGCGCTTTGCCATCGCTGTGCAGTGGCATCCCGAATGGAAAGTCATGGATAGCCCCTTCTCGCGCGCTCTGTTCGCGGCGTTCGGCGCCGCGAGTCGCGATCGCGCCCACGCCAGATAATCCATGCCAGCGGAAAGGTCCAGCATGCCCAGTGAGATCCAGCAATTCTTTCGCGACCACGGTATCTCCGAGGTCGAGGCCATCATTCCCGACATGGCGGGTATCGCGCGCGGCAAGATCATGCCCGCCGAGAAATTCGCCGAAGAGGAGGGAATGCGCCTGCCGGAGAGTGTGTTTCTGCAGACTGTGACAGGCGACTATCCGCTGGAGACGGGCGAGGCCATGAGCCCGGCGGAGATCGACATCGTTCTCAAGGCCGATGCGAAGACGGTACGCCGCGTGCCGTGGGCTGCTGAGCCGACCGCACAGGTCATTCACGACTGCTTCTACTCCGACGGCCGTCGCGTGACGATGGCGCCGCGCCACGTTCTGCGCAACGTGCTGGAGATGTACGCGCAACGTGGCTGGGAGCCCGTGATTGCGCCCGAGCTGGAGTTCTACCTGATCGAGCAGAACAAGGACGCGGACTATCCGTTGCGGCCGCCCGTGGGCCGCTCGGGACGGGCCGAGCCGGGCCGGCAGTCCTACAGCATCGCCGCGGTGAACGAGTTCGACCCGCTGTTCGATGACATCTACCAGTTCTGCGAGGACCAGGAGATCGAGATCGACA
>CAZLYG010000148.1:0-5146 GCA_964563075.1 uncultured Steroidobacteraceae bacterium
AAGGCCGCCATGGCGGCGAAGGCTGTGATGTACTCCGGGCGACAATCGGGATATCCCGAATAATCGATGCTGTTGACGCCAACGAAGACATCCCGCGCCTCCAGCACCTCAGCCCACGCCAGTGCCAGGGACAGCATGATCGTGTTCCGCGCCGGAACATAGGTGATCGGAATACCGCCCGAGGGCGCATCCGGGACCGCCAGCGTGGAATCAGTCAGCGCGGAGCCACCAATGTTGGCCAGATCGACGTGCATGACCCGGTGCTCCCGTGCACCGAGCGCGCTGGCGACGCGGGAAGCGGCGTCGAGCTCGATCGCGTGGCGCTGCCCGTAGGCAACGGACAACGCGTAACACTCGAAGCCAGCCGCGCGCGCGAGCGCAAGCGCGGTGGCGGAATCGAGGCCGCCGGATACCAGAACTACCGCGCGAGGCTCAGGCATCGGGGTCATTTCCCGGGCGTGTTGCCCCAGAGATATTTGTGCAGCTGGATCTGAAAACGCACCTCGAGGCGGTCCTCGAGTATCCAGTCGGCGAGCTCACGCGCGGGTAATTGCTCGTGGCTGGGTGAGAACAGCACGCCACATCGGCGGTCGAGCGCAAGATCACGCACCTTCGAGCGGCTCCACTCGTAATCGCTGCGGTCACAGATGACGAACTTCACCTGATCCTTGGACCCCAGGCGCTGCAGCTCCTCGTAGCGATTGCGCCCCTCCTCTCCTGATCCGGGAGTCTTGACGTCCACGACCAGGACCACGCGGGGATCCAGGCCTGCCAGTGACATCGCACCGCTGGTCTCCAGGGAGACGCGCAGGCCTGCATCGCACAGGGCAGTCAGGAGCTCGGAGCAGCCCTGCTGCGCCAAGGGCTCACCGCCCGTCACGCAGACATGGCGCGCGCCGAGCTCTCGAACCCGTTCGAGGATGGTCTGCATCTCCCACCATTGCCCGCCGTGAAAAGCGTACGCGGTGTCGCAGTACTGGCACCGCAACGGGCACCCGGTGAGCCGCACAAAGACGGTCGGAACTCCGACGCTATCGGCTTCGCCCTGGAGCGAACGGAATATCTCTGTGAGCTTGAGGCGCGACAAATCGTGCGCTCTTGAGCACTGACACGTTCAGTGGGCGTCGGCGGGCATGTGCGCGAGCCGATCGGTTGCCAGTTTCGCGGCATCACTCGCCGGGTACTTCTGAGTCACCTGCGTCAGCGTCTTGCGCGCATCTGCGAACTTCTTGAGCTCGTACTGGGTGTAACCGAGCTTCAGGAGTGCATCGGGTGCCTTGCGCGAGTCCGGCCATTTGTCGAGCACCGCGCGGAACGCACCCGCGGCACTGTTGTAATCACGAGTGACGTAGTACGCCTCACCCAGCCAGTACTGGGCGTTCTCCGCAAGCGGGCTCGAGCGGTAGTTGGCCAGAAAGTCCTTGAAGCCGGTGATGGCCGTCGAGTAGCTGCTGGCCTTCAAGGCGTCGAAGGCCTGGTTATAGACAGCCTGCTCGACCGACGAGGCGCCCTGAGGGGCCGTGTTCCCGCCCCCGTTGCCGCCATTCTCGGCGGACGGCGGGGCCGCCGTACCACCGGCGCCGCTCGCGCCACCGCCCTGCATGGCATTCAGGCGCTTGTCCAGGTCGTTGTACAGATCACGCTGCTGCTTGCGCATGTTCTGCGAGCTGTTCTCCAGCTCATCCACGCGCCCGCGCAGCTCGCGGACTGCGCTTTGCACATCCTCCTGGTGCTGTGACAGCTCGGCCTGATTGGTCAGGATGCGCTCCACCCGGGTGAGCCGGTCGTCCAGATCCTTCAGCTTCATCTGGACCGGATCATCCTCCGGAGGTGTGGAGGCACATCCGGTGATGAAAGCCACGAGCGCCAAAGGGACAACATGGGAGACAATGGGGCCAATCACGCGTCGCATGACGACAGAGCTCACTTGGGCGGCTGGGTGTTGGGCGTCAGGTACACGATTTCGACGCGGCGGTTCTTGGCCCACGCTGTTTCGTCATGTCCCGCAGCGGCAGGCCGCTCTTCACCGTAGCTCACTGTCGAGAGCTGCGCGTCGCTGGCGCCCTGGAGCAGCAGCGCACGCCGCACCGCTTGTGCGCGCCGCTCACCGAGGCCGATGTTGTACTCACGCGATCCGCGCTCGTCCGTATTGCCTTCCAGCCGAACGCGAGCGCTCGGGTTGGCGGCGAGGTACTTCGCATGCGCGGCCACGATATCCGTGCCCTCTCCCTTGATTTCGCTATTGTCGAAATCGAAGTAGATGGTGCGCTTGGCCAGCATGCCGGCCTGCGGGCCGGCCGTTTCCTGGTCCGCGCCCCCGTTGGCTGCGCCGGCATTCGCCCCGTTTGCGCCGTTGGCCTCGGCACCGGTGGTCGCCTCGGCAGGCGGCGGCGGCGGGCCCTCCTTCGGCTTGTGTGATGCACAAGCGGCGATCCAGAAAGAGGTAGCGACCAATAGAGCGATCAGCGTTCTTTGCATTACAGTCCCTCCGCCGCCGACGCGGCAGCGCTTTCTAACACATGATAGTGGTGTCGTCACGGTGCGAACGGGCCCCATGCAGGCTCCTGCACCTCACCTTGCTGCGCTTTCAGGCGCAGGCCGGTCAGCCCGTCAACGGAGACAGTGGCCAGGGACCCGCCCTGCGAGCCGCGCTCCGAGTACATGAGCGTCGCGCCATTGGGCGCAAAGCTGGGGGACTCATCAAGCTTGCCGTGCGAGAGCACATGCACGTTGCCGCTCTTCAGATCCTGGACCGCGATGTGGTAGCCGCCGCCGTCGAGGGTCACCATGGCGAGCAGGCTCCCATCGGGGGATATGCGGGGACGTGCGTTGTAGTTGCCTGTGAAGGTGATGCGCTTCGGGTGCTCGCCCGGCTGGGCCGCGACTCTATAGATCTGCGGGCTGCCGGCGCGATCGGAGGTGAAGTAGACCGACTTGCCGTCCGGCGCCCAGGTCGGCTCGGTGTCGATGGCGGGGTCATCGGTGAGTCGGGTCAGGTTCTGAGAGCCCAGATCGAGCACATACACGTCCGGGTTGCCATTGGTGCCCCCCAACGTCAGCGCGAGCTTGCGGCCGTCGGGCGACCACGCGGGCGCGCCGTTGATACCGGCGCGTGCCGAGACCTGGCGCCGCTCGCCGGTCCGCACGAGCTGCACGTAGACCGCGGAGCGCTTGGTTTCGAACGACACATAGGCCAGCCATTGCCCGTCCGGTGACCACGCAGGGGACATCAGCGGGAAGCGTGACTGCAGAACGAGCCGCTGGTTCTCCCCGTCTGCGTCAGCGACCACCAACTGATATTCCTGCGATGGCGCCTCGCCGACCACTGCCACGTAGGCGATCCGGGTGGCGAAAGCGCCCCGGATCCCCGTGATCTTCTCGTAGATCACATCGCTACAGCGATGCGCGGCGTTGCGCAGCGCCGTCGGGGAGCCCACGAACCGCTGTGAGACGATGTGCTCGCCGGTCAGCGTGTTGAGGAGGTCGAAATCGACGGCGATGTTGCCCGAGTCGATGGATGAAACGCGCCCCACCACGACGTAGTCATCGCCGAGCGCTTTCCAATCGGCTACCTGCACGGCATCGGCGGTCGTAGGAGTCGCTGGCATCTTGTCCCGGGAGAGCGCCTTGAACCGACCGCTCCCCTCCAGATCGTGCTGGATGACCTGCGCGACATCGAGTCCGCCGTCCGCCGGGACGGCGCGTGCGAACGGAACGATGGCGATCGGCACGGGGTCGGTCACACCGGAAGTGACTTCGATCTTCAGCTGTGCGTGAACCGTATTGGCCGCACAGAGCGCCACCAGCAGCGGCCAGAAAAGGCGCCCGAGAGCGCGCCAGGGGTGGGAGAGCAATGTCATGTCGAGAGGGTCCTGTCCATTCACTCACTTTCAATCAGTCGGGCTGAACGTAATCTGAAGCTCACGCTCGAACAGGCTGGGGTCCGGGGGCGGCGGCAGCGGGGAGGCACGATATACCGCCGCCACGATGGAGTCCCGCACCGCCTGGTCGCCATTGCAGGTGCCAAGCTTCACATTCGTGACCTCGCCTCCGGGCACCTGCGTGACATCCAACTCGCAGACAATACCCTCGCGAGCCGATGGCGGCCTCAACCAAGCACGCTCGATGCGCGCCTTGATCTGCGCCTCCCAGGTGGCCAGCGCCCCGCTCGAGCGCACGGCCTCGGCGTGCTCTTCGGCCGCGAGACTGCGCTTCAGATCGGCCTCGTTCTGGGCAAGTTCCTGCGCCTCCTCGGCCTTGCGCTTGTCCTCCTCGAGCTTCTTCTGCGCCGCGGCCTTCGCCTCGGCGGCCTTCTTCTGCGCTTCCTCCTTCGCTTTGCGATCCGCCTCGGCCTTCTGCTCGGCCTCGCGTTTCTGCTCCTGCGCCCGCTCGTCGGCCTCCCTTTGCGCCTCCTCCGCCTTCTCCTTGGCTTCCTGCTCGGCCTTTTCCTTGGCCTGCTGCTCTTCCTTTTCCTTCTGCGCGCGCTGGGCCAGCTCATCGGGTGTTGGCTCCGGGGGGCCCGTATCCTCCACGGGCGGAGGCTGCGGCGGCGGCGGAGTGGGCGCCGGAGGCGGCGGAGGTGCAGGGGCCGGGTGCTGGGGAGCGGCTGCCCCCTTCACGGACTTCGCGTCGACGACGGTCGCCTCGATCGCGAGCGTCGGCGTCACGGCCTGGGTCCTTTGATGGTAGGTCCACCAGCCGAAGACGAGCGCACCCACCAGCGCTCCGTGCAGCACCACGGAGAGCGCAATCGAGACCCAGCGATCGCTCTTGCGCTCCGTCGTCAATTTGTGTGCCGTGTGGGTTGTGGCAACGGGTCGGTGATGAACCCCACCTTCCTGGCTCCCGCCCGCTGCAGAATCACCATCGCCTGCACGACACGCCCATAGGCGACGTTGTTGTCGCCCTTCACCAGCACTGGAGTGTCAGGGTCACGATGCAGCGCCGCGGCCGCACGTGCCTCGATCTGATCCTCGCTCAGCGGCGAGCGCGGATGGCTGCCGTTGTTCAAATACAGATTGCCGCTGCGATCCACCGACAGAATCAACGGATTCTTGGTGGAGTTGAGCGGTTGCGCGCCGGCCTTCGGCAGGTCCACCTTGACGCCCTGTGTCAGCAACGGCGCGGTGATCATGAAGATGATCAG
>CAZLYG010000148.1:5156-10696 GCA_964563075.1 uncultured Steroidobacteraceae bacterium
ACCTTTCTCGATGAGACAATCGACGAGAGCGCGAACCTCCGTCGAGATCGCCGGGCGGAACCTCTGGCGGAGCGCGATCCTGGCTGCCGTGTCGTGGCAGATACTGCAGGTGGTCGGCGGGTACTTCCTCGCCCATCAGGCGGCGACCGCGTGACACTTGGGCCATGGCTCGCTACCTCCTACTTCAACATCGGACCGGCCGCCGCGCTCGCCGAGTGGGGCTGGCCGGAGGAGCTCGTACCGCGGACCGCGTGACGTTGCAGGATCGTTGAGAACTCCTCCATGAAGGCGTCGTAGCGCACCTCCAGGCGTCCCACCTGGTCCGCGAACCGGTTGTAGGCCACCACAGCGGGTATCGCCGCAAACAGGCCGACGGCGGTGGCAATGAGGGCTTCGGAGATGCCCGGAGCGACCATGGCGAGCGTTGCCTGCTGCACATTCCCCAGTCCCGAGAACGCGCTCATGATGCCCCACACCGTGCCGAACAGGCCCACGTAGGGGCTGGTGGACACGACGGTCGCCAGGGTGGCCAGACTGTGCTCGAGTCTGTCGATCTCCTTCAGCTGCGCAACTCGCATGGCGCGCCGCGCGCCTTCCAGGAGCTGATCCGGTGGCGTGCCCCCCTGCTGGCGCTGCCGCGCGAACTCGCGAAACCCGAACTCGAAGATGCTCGCCATGCCTGTCGCACCGCCGCGGGCCTCGATCGTCCGGTAGAGCTGCGCGAGATCGCCCCCTGACCAGAAGCTGTTCTCGAAGTGATCGGCATTGCGCCGGGCGCGGCCGATGATCAATCGCTTGCGGAAGATGATCGCCCACGAGGACAGGGAAGCGAGTATCAGAATGCCGAGCACGATCTGCACCGGCACGCTCGCGCCCAGGACGAGGCGGATCACCGAAAGCTGTTGTTCATCCATTCACACTGGCTCCTCCAACGAGAAACTCCGGCAGACGTTTCGGCCGCAACGTAGCCGCATCGAGGCAAGCCACCCTGACGTCCGCCTCCACCAGCAACGCGGGGCGCCCTGCCTCGCCGGCGCCACGCGAAGCGCCGGCCCTATCCGGCTCTGCTCTATAGATCCGCTGTGAGAAGCGCAATGTCACCGCGCCTTCCGGGCTGGGCTCGCACGTGATGACCAGCTCATCATCCAGCCGTGCCGGCTTGCGATACTCGACGTTCAAGCTGACGACCGCGAACACGATGCCCGGGTCGCGGGCGAGCGCCCGCTGCGAGTGTCCCAGCGACCTCAACCACTCGGTGCGCGCCCTCTCGAGGAAACGCAGATAGTTGGCATAGTAGACGATACCGCCGCCATCGGTGTCCTCCCAATACACGCGCGCCGGCCAGGAGAAGCCGCTCACCGCGGCTCCTCGAAGAGCGGGAGACTGGGAGAAGCTACGCTCTCGGGGGCCTTCAAACCGAAGTGCTGGTAGGAAGTCCGCGTCACCACCCGGCCGCGGGCGGTGCGCACCAGGAATCCCTGCTGGATCAGAAACGGCTCGATGACATCCTCGAGCGTCCCGCGCTCCTCGCCGATCGCCGCCGCAACACTGTCGATGCCGACGGGCCCGCCGTCGAAGCGCTCGATGATGGTGAGCAGCAGCTTGCGGTCGAGGGTGTCAAAGCCCTGCGGATCCACCTCCAGCAGATCCAGGGCCGCGGTGGCCACTTTCTCATCGATGCGGCCATCAGACTTGACCTGCGTATAGTCGCGCACCCGCCGCAGCAACCGGTTCGCGATACGCGGCGTCCCACGGGAGCGCTGCGCGATGCAGTGCGCACCGGACTCCTCGATCGATACTCCCATGATGCCTGCCGAGCGACTCACGATCCGCTGCAGCTCCTCGATCGAGTAGAACTCCAGGCGCTGGACGATGCCGAAGCGGTCACGCAACGGCGAGGTCAGCGAGCCGGCCCGCGTCGTGGCTCCGACCAGCGTAAAGGGCTTCAGATCGAGCTTGATGGAGCGCGCGGCCGGCCCCTCGCCGATCATGAAGTCCAGCTGATAGTCCTCCATCGCCGGATAGAGCACTTCTTCGACGACAGGCGAGAGGCGGTGAATCTCATCGACGAACAGGACATCGCGCGGCTGCAGATTGGTGAGGATGCCGGCGAGGTCGACGGGGCGCTCGAGCACCGGCCCGGAGGTCTGGCGCAGGTTCACACCCAACTCCGCGGCGATGATGTGGGCGAGCGTCGTCTTGCCCAGTCCCGGAGGCCCGAAGATCAGCACGTGATCGAGCGCTTCGCCGCGCTGGCGGGCGGCGCTCACGAAAATCTCCATCTGCGTGCGCACGCGCGGCTGTCCCCAACCGTACTCCTCGAAGCTGCGCGGACGGATGGTGCGATCCAGCACCTCCTCTTCCCGAGTACTCCCACCGCCGATGATGCGTTCTGTTGCCACTGAAGCCCTACTCCGAGGCGACGACGCCCTGCAGCGCCCGTCGAATCAGCTCTTCTGTGGAGTGTGTACCGGGCCCGACCGCCTTCAGCAAGCGCGTTGCCTCCGCGGGGGTGCAGCCCATCCCTGTCAGCGCAGCGAAAGCTTCAGCCTCTGGAGTTGCGGGTGGCGCGGCGGTCAATATGCCGCCATTGGATGCCGGCAAGGAGAGGCGGTCGCGCAGCTCCACGACCAATCGTTCTGCTGTCTTGCGGCCCACCCCGGGGACCCGCGTCAGGGCCGCGATGTCCTGATTCTGGACGCACTGTGCGAATGCCTCGACGCTGATGCCGGACAGCAGCGCCAGAGCGATTTTCGGTCCTACGCCCGACACCTTGATCAGGCTGCGGAACAGGCGCCGCTCGGCGTCAGTCCCAAACCCGTACAGCACGTGCGCGTCCTCGCGCACCACGAGGTGGGTCAACAGGTGCACGGGCTCGCCAACGGCTGGCAACACGAAGAACGTGGACATGGGAGCCACGAGCTCGTAGCCAACTCCGCCCACGTCCACCGTGAGTTGCGGCGGGGATTTCGATTCGAGCTTGCCGCGGACCGATGCGATCATTTCGGGAGTGCCCGCACGTTGGCAGGTACCAGCTGCGACATCCGCCGCGAGTGCGCGTGACAAATTGCAACAGCGAGAGCATCCGAGGCGTCTGCGACGAGGCGCTCCTCGATCCCGAGCAGGACTTTGATCATGTGGGCGACCTGCGGTTTCTCCGCCGCGCCGGAGCCGACGATAGCGAGCTTGATCGCGCGCGGAGCGTACTCGAATACCGGCAGCCCTTGCGGGACGGCGCACAGCGCGGCGCCCCGTGCTTGACCGAGCTTCAAGGCGCTGTCGGCATTGCGACTCATGAACACCCGCTCGACGGCAATCTCACCCGGAGCGTGCTGGCCGATCAACTCCTGCAGCCTCTCGAAGATCGTTCGCAGGCGGGCCGCGAATCCATCACCGGCGACGGTGATGCATCCATGGGCCACGTGCACGCAATCCGACCCGCGGCACTCGATGACGCCGAACCCGGTGCGGCGCGAACCGGGATCCAGACCCAGCACGCGCACGCTGACGGCTGCTGTTGCCGGCGGCATGGCAGGGGCCGTGAAGGCGCTCGGATCAAACGCGCGCCAGGACCTCGTCCGATATCTCGACATTCGAATAGACGCTCTGTACGTCGTCCAGGTTTTCCAACGCCTCCACCAGGCGCACCATCTGCTCCCCGGCCTCCCCGGAGACCCGGATCGGCGTGGCAGCCCTTTGGGTCACGTCCGCCGTGGCGGGTGTGAAGCCCCCTGCAATGATGATCGCGCGCACGGCATCGAACTCCGTCGGGTCGGCAAGCACCTCGACCGAGCCGTCGTCGTTCGGCACGACATCTTCCGCCCCTGCGTGCAACGCTACCTGAATGAGGCGCTCGACATCCGTGCCCGGTGGAAAGGTCATCAGCCCCACCTGATTGAACAGGTAGCTCACCGACCCGGTGGCCCCGAGGTACCCCGCGTGCCGCGTGAAAGCATCACGCACGTCAAGGGAGGTACGGGTCACGTTGTCCGTCAGACAATCCACCATGATGGCGGCGCCCCCGGGGCCGTAGCCCTCGAATCGAGCGGGCTCGAGGCCCTCCGCCGCCGATCGGCCCTGAGTGCGCCGCAAGGCGCTATCGATGACCTCCGGGGGCAATCCAGCCTGCCGCGCTTTGTCGAGTGCCAGGCGCAGACGCCCGTTGGATGCCGGCTCAGCTCCGCCTTCACGCGCTGCGAAACCGATCTCGCGTACGAGCTTGGTCGAAAACCTGCTTCGTTTCCGCTCCTGCGCGTATTTGCGATGCTGGATGTTAGCCCACTTACTGTGACCTGCCATGAATCGTCGAGAATTGGACCGTGTGGCCGATAAATCGTGCGCGCCGCGCGCAAGCCTAAAGTGCCGTGCCGCTTGAAAAAATCGAAGCAGCTATCATAGCTGCCCCCCACCATGGAAACCATCCAACTCTGCCCCGAGCCGATCCGCGCCTCCCTGGCGAGGACACGGCGTGCCCTCGAGCAGCTCGGCTCCGCCCGAGCACCCGAGCTGGACCTGGGGGCCGAGGCCGCCGAGGTGATGGGCTCCCTGACGGAGAATACCGAGCTGGCCACTGCGGTATTGGTCAAAGCGGCACTCGAGGGTCACCCCGGCACCGGCGACGGCGCGCCTTCTCAGGCAGATCTCGCCGCGCTGGCGGGCATCACGCGTCCCGAAGCACTCGAAACAGCCTCAGCCCTGCTGCGCCTGGGCGAGCTCGGGCTGGCGCGTAACTGGTCGCCTGCGCAAGGGCTGAATCCGCGGCAGGCTGAGATGCTGCGCAAGATGCTGCTGGCAGTGGTGAGCGACCCGCGCCTGGTGCTGGCTCGACTCGCCGAGCAGCTGGTGAGGCTCAGGCACGCTCGCAATCTGCCCGCAGAGGAACGCGGGCGGCTCGCCCTGGAGACGCGGGCAGTGTTCGCGCCCCTGGCCAACCGGCTGGGCGTGTGGCAGCTCAAGTGGGAGCTCGAGGACCTCGCCTTCCGATATCTCGAGCCGCAGGAGTACCGCCAGGTCGCGGCGGCCCTGAACGAAAAGCGCACCGATCGCGAGCGTTACATCGAAGCGCTGTGCCAGGACCTGCAGCAGCACCTGCGCCAGGCGGGTATTGCCGCGGAGGTCTACGGCCGCCCGAAGCACATGTACAGCATCTACCGCAAGATGCAGCGTAAGCAGCTCGAGTTCGAGCAGGTATTCGATGTCAGGGCCGTGCGGATCGTGGTCGCATCGATACCCGACTGCTATGCGGCTCTGGGCGTGGTCCACGGCCTTTGGACCTACATCCCCGGCGAGTTCGATGACTACATCGCCACTCCCAAGGGGAATTACTACCGCTCCATCCACACCGCCGTCATCGGTCCCCAGGCGAGGAGCGTGGAGGTGCAGATTCGCACGCGCGAGATGCACGAGCACGCCGAGCTGGGTGTCGCGGCCCACTGGACCTACAAGGAAGGCGGCTCTCGTGACAGCCAGTACGAGCAGAAGATCCAGTGGGTGCGCAGACTCCTGGAGCCCCAGGAAGGCGGCGATCGCGACTTTCTCGA
>CAZLYG010000149.1:0-10689 GCA_964563075.1 uncultured Steroidobacteraceae bacterium
TCTGGCGGTGCTACGGTGGAAAACCTGGATGCCGGATTGGCTCATTGCGCTGCGTGGTCGCAGGCCGCTGCTCTATGCCATTGCCGTCGGCGTCGTGGTGGCGGCAATTGGCGTCGGTTCGCACGGTGAAACCTGGGGCAGCGGCTACGAGCAGGCACGCCACCTACTGACAGGCGCGTCGCCGCTCTCGGAAGGATATGCGATCACCAAATGGGGCTCCATGGTGGTGACCTACATGGCCGGCATTCCCGGAGGCCTTTTTTCGCCGTCGTTGTCAATCGGCGCGGGACTTGCGCAGTGGGTGCACGCAGTGTTCGGATGGGCACCGATGGCGGCGGTGATAGCCCTTTGCATGACTGGGTATCTTGCCGCTGTGACGCAGTCGCCCATCACATCCTTCGTCATTGTGATGGAGATGACCAACGGCACGGGCATGGTGATTCCGATGATGGCGACCGCGCTCGTGAGCTCACGTATTTCGGCCTTTTTCACGCCGCCCCTCTACCAGGCTCTCGCGGAGAGTAACTACTACCGCGTGGGATCCCTGCCGGCAGGGAGTTTCCTGCAGAAGAAGCCTGTACCCCCTCCAGGCGCTTAGCGGTTCAGGCGACCATTCGACAACCACCGTTCGGGCTCTCAGTAGGGTGGGGCGCGTCGTGCGCGCTGGTTCTTTGCAGCCTCTGTCCACCAGGCCAGATCGTCGGCGAAGCGGGAGAATGTGCGCTCGAGTGCCGCGCCCGGTGTGCCGATCGGCTCACCTGCCTCATCCAACGTCTCGGCGATGGGGCCAATGGTCAGCGTGCTCGAGATGACGACCATCCCCATCTCCGAGAGAGTGTTATGCCAGGCGTAGCTCGACCGAGTACCCGCCAGCCTGCCTGCGGAATAGCTCGCGATCGCTGCGGGGCGCCAGAACCACTCTTCCAGGAAGTGGTCCGTCAGGTTCTTCAGCCCGGGCTGGAGCCCCCAGTTATATTCGCCGGCTACGAACACGAAAGCGTCCGCTTCGCGGATTTTCGCACCGAGGCTCGCCATCGCCGCAGGCGCGGTGCCGGGAGCATATTCCTTCAGCATGCGATCCAGCATGGGCAGGCCGATGGCTCTGGCGTCGATCAGCTCGACGTTCTCGCCGCGGCTGCGGAGCCGGCGCACGGTAAATTGCGCCAATCGGATGCCTTTGCGGTCGCTCCGATAGGAACCGTAGAAGACCAGGATTCGATGGCTCACGAGTGCTCCTCAAGGAAGTCGATACGTCTGGCCCCTCCGGGGCAAAGGTGACTGTCGGAAACCTTCACCGATTCCCAACGTTATGGTTTGTGCTGGCCGCCGCAGCCGCGTCGCATAGATCAAGCTTTGCACGCGTGGCGGCAGCGTGAAAGAGGTCCAGCCGCTTGGTGTCCCCGCAATCATGAAATTCCTCGCGCGCTCAATCGCGTGGCTCGTGACCTCTGTCCTGCTGGCTGCGTGCGGCGGGGGCGGCGGCGGCGGCAGCGGCAGCTCCAATTCCGCCTCGAATGCCGCTCCGGCTCGGGGAATGCTGCTGGACAGCCCACCTGAGCTGCTGTCGACCGTGACCGCCCCGGCGCTGCTTGTGCAGCTCAATGCGGCATCCAATCAGCAATTGCTGTCGCTCAGCGACGCGCCCGTGTGCGACGTTCTGCTTTACCACATTCGCTACACAACGATCGGGGGCGCAAACGAGCCCACGACGGCATCCGCTGCGCTGATGGTCCCCACCGGTATCGGGTCGGGCTGCACCGGGGGGCGTCCCATTGTTCTGTACGCGCACGGCACGACAACGGATCGCGCCTTCAGCATGGCGGACTCACAGAACGCAGAAACGCTCTCCCTAATGGCGCTCTTTGCGGCCCATGGCTTCATCGTAGTCGCCCCGAACTATGCCGGCTATGACACCTCCACGCTCCCGTATCACCCATACCTCATTGCCGATCAACAGTCCGCAGACATGATCGATGCGCTGCGGGCCGCACGAACGGCGCTGCCGTTCGCTTCTGCAACACTCACGAAGGACAATGGGAAGTTGTTCATCACCGGGTACTCCCAGGGAGGGTACGTGGCGATGGCCACCCACCGCGAGATGCAGGCGGAGGGAATGAGTGTGACCGCCTCCGCGCCCATGTCGGGACCGTACGCGCTTGCGGCTTTCGTGGACGCCGTGTTTTATGGCGAGGTCAATGGCGGAGCGACTATCTCCGCGACTCTCCTGCTTACGGCCTATCAGGCGGCATACGGGAATATCTACGCTGATCCCGTGGACGTGTTCGCGCCCCAGTACGCCACTGGCATCCAGTCGCTCCTGCCCACCACGTTGACCAGGAGCGAGCTGTATGCACAGGGGAAGCTGCCTCAATATGCACTCTTCAGCAAAACCCCGCCCGCGCCGCAATTCGCGGACATCACGCCACCGACCGCGCCTGCAAACCTGTCCGAGGTGTTCGCTCTTGGCTTCGGTGACGGGAATCTGATTCAGAACAGTTATCGGCTCAGCTATCTTCAAGACGCGCAGGCGCACCCGGATGGCGGATTCCCGAGCAGTACCACGGGGTCTCCGGCCGACTCCCCGCAGCTTGCGTGGCGCAAGGCTCTGGGGCAAAACGACTTGCGCAATTGGGTCCCGACCGCTCCCATCCTGTTATGCGGCGGGGCTGACGACCCTGTGGTCTTTTGGCTCAATACGCAGCTGATGCAGGGCTATTGGGCCCAACACGCGGCGGCATCCGCGCCGATCAGTGTTCTCGATCTGGAATCTGCCACATCCGCTAACGATTCGTATGCCGCGCTGAAGAACGGTTTCACCCTGGCAAAGGACCTGGTGGCCGCCAACGCCGTGGCGCAGGGGGCCACGGACGGGGGCGCAGTCGCAGTTGCCGAGGCCTATCACACGACATTGGTGGCTCCCTTTTGTCTCGCGGCCGTCAGATCGTTCTTCGCGGGCCAATAGACGGCCTTCGTCCCTTCTGCCCCCTCGGCGCATCAGTGCTGGAGTACCTCCATGCTCAATGAGATCCTCGGCCCTACCGGAGGGCAAGTTACGGTGGCACAGGAGTGCGCGCGTGCGGTGTTGGTGCTCGCATATGGGCTGACACTCGTGCGACTTTCCGGACGAGGTGCGTTCGGTAAATGGTCGGCCCTCGACATCATCGTCTCCATCATGGTTGGCTCGACTTTGAGCCGTGCCTTGACTGGGAGCGCGCCACTTCCGGGGATCGTTTGCGGCAAGCGCGGTGCTGATGTCGATCCATTGGGTTCTCGCCCACCTGGCGGCACGGTCTCCGGCGCTGTCCCACGTTCTCGAGGGGAGAGCAGTGCGGCTTGGGCAGGACGGCGGGTTGGATTCCCGGAGGCTCGTGAGGCATGCGGTGAGCGAAGCCGATATCAACGAGGCACTACGCGCCGCCTCACTCGAACAACCGTCCGGCGCTCGGCTGGTCGTGCTGGAGGCAAGCGGAAAGATCTCCGTGCTCAAGCAACAGTAGTCCCGTCAGGCATCGGTCGATCTGGCATCGACCCGCGCGGTACGGGCCGGGCTGCGGCACCCGGCTTGGCACGACGAGGCACGGCTCTTTCGACCCCTACTCCGCAGACGCCTTCCCCGGACCATAGTCCGTCGTCGGCCAGCCTGTCGGCATCGCATCCGGCATGTTGAACAGCACCGCGTGGATCTCGCGGATCCAGCCGTTCTGGATTGCGAAGAACTCTCCGACCAGGCGATCAGCGGCTGTTGCTGTACTCTGGCTCTTCGCGCCAGCCTTCAGACCAAAGCGCAGGATCGTCAGCACGATGCCGCGCTCTTCATCCACCACCGCGTAGCGGCGATCCCAGAGGTTGCGGCCGATGAAGCTGCCCTCGTCGAAGCCGCGCGCCGTGTCGTTCTGGCGGCCGTCGCGCATTACGGTCGGGCCGGTGGTGTGCACGCCGTTCTCGAAGCGGTCCGAATCCGCGGCAAGGCGCGCGCGGTGGTACGCGGGCGTGCCGTTCGTCTGGAAGGCGCGCCAGTAGCTCTCGGTCGCGCCGATGAGGTCGTAGTAAGAATCGCGTTCGGCCTCGCGTATCGAGAGCGTCAGCCGCGGCGATACCGTTGTCAGACTGTCCGGATTCCACAATGCACCTGCCTCGCCCTTGTTGCACTTGATACTCTCGATCTCGGTGATCGCGCCATTCATCACTTTCAGCCGGAGCACCATCATCGTCTTGGAGCCGTCCGCGTTACGTAGCACTGCCTCTGTGCCGGTATCGCCGCGCTTCGTGTTCACGATGTCCCACCGGTACACCACTTCCGTCGCGCCTTTCCAAAATGTCTGCGCGAGCTTCTTCTCCGTACCGTTCTCGGTGATGCGTGCCTTTGCGGCTTGCGGCAGCTTCGTGGGATCGTGCGCCACGAGCGCCGCAAAATAGCCATCGATGACTTTGGTGAGACACGCACGATCGCACGCCTGCTGGGCGTAGGACGTGGGCGAGAAGAGCGCACCGACCAGCAGCATGCTGGTGACGGCACGGAATCCAAGCTTTGCCATGTATCTGCCCCCCGTTTTTCGTTGTGTGCCATCCAGAAGATGGCTGGCGAAGGCTAGCTGGTCCGTTGACGGCCTGCCAGCCCTGCGTGACACCGCTGGCGGGTACTTGACATCGTCGCGTCAAGCAGCCGGAGAGCTCCGCCGGGCCCTTCGTGGATCTGTTCGGCTCGCGAAAGCGCGAGGCCGGCCACTCGGCGCAGGAGGAGGCGACAAAGTGAATGGGCTGTCAAGCACGAGAGGCGCCGCGACGTGCGCCTAGCACGAGTTGAGCGAGGCTTCCGCCGCGCAACTGCCGGCAATGATCCGCTCACCAAGCCGACACGACTCGGCCATGATCTGCCCGAACAGAGCCTCGGCGAAGTCCGCGCTGATCCCATAATCGCAGGCCAGGCCCCGAACGCGAACCAGCAGGGTCCGCGCACGGGCAGGCTGCAGCATCGACATGCCGCGATCACGCTTATATGCGGCTATGGCGCCGCACAGGCGAAATCTGTGTGCGAGCGTCGAAAGTAACGCCTCATCCAGAACGTCGATCTCGCGGCGATACTCCTCAAGTGGGTCCATAGCTGCATTTCCGAGCGAGTGGGGCCCGCCGCGCAGGGCTCGCGAGCGAGCGAGCGATCCGACTATCGAGGCCAACCGGGCGGAGCGAGTATGAGAATAGTCATTGAGTTGCGAGATTGCATCGTGAAAGCCGGACCGTGCATCCCCGGCTCGAGACACCAAGCTCAGTTCCCTTAGCCACGAGGTCAGCCTCGTGCAAAGGCCGGAGGGATTTTCCAGGGGGACGGCATGTCCGGCATCGGGCAACTCGATCAGGCGGCAGCGTGGCAGGCGTCGTGGCAGCTGTACGGCGTTCGCGTGCCCGGGCTCCAGGTGGCAAGGTTGAATACGTCGGTGTCGTTGGACAGCATGGACGTGCTATATGGCTGCGCTAAACGCCAACAATCCCGCGGTGGCCGCCGCCCACGGCAGCTCGTTCAAGGATGGCTATGGATGCCAACGAGCGGCGGATGCGGGAAATCTGGCTCGTGGAGGACGCCTTCAATATACCGAGCTACGAGCGGCTGTCGCGGCGGGACGTGGCGGCGAAGAATTACGTTGGACCTATAGGACAGGGGAAGGCCATGAAAGATGCGGTCAGTCCGTCGATCATCGAGGAATTCCTGGTCACGTGCGCAGCCCTCGCCAGGGCGGCGATCGGTGAGTGCTATCGGAGCAGCTCCGCCTCCTACGTCGAGGGGATGCTGAGCCACGCGGAGTTGGTTCTGCTGTCCGGCGACGGGCAGAAAATCATCCGACGCGCGCTGCTGGAGCTCGGTGAGTCGGATCGTATCCTGATGCTGCGGCGGATGCAGGAGTGCGTGCTCGCGCAGGAGGTGAACGGAGCCGGTCTGTTTGCAACGCTGAGCAAAGCGAGAGGCATGGTCAAGGAGTTGACGAATCACTGCGGCAGGGTTGACGGATGCGCCTGGCACCAGCTGCAGACACTCGCGCTGGTATTGAGCCTCGGGCAGACGGACGATCACGACTTGATGAGTCGTGTGCCGGATACGCGGAGTGTGCGTCCGGAGAAAGCACTGGCCGCGGCCGGGGCCTCTGCGGAGCTGGCATCGGTGGGCGTGGAATCCGATGAAGTATGAGCCCGCCACGTGTCAGGACCGCGCGCTCTGGGACATCTGGCTCTCGATGTACCAGCTTCCCGCAATGGCGGTCGCCGATGAGCTCGGGATTTTCAGGGCCCTCGATGAGGGGCCTGCAACCACGACGGAAACGGCACGGCGGCTCGGGTTCAATCCTCGGGCAACGCACGTGCTCTTCGATATGCTCACCGCGCTTGGGCTTCTGGTCATTCGTGACGGCCGTCGCGAGCTTGCGGATGTCACTCGCACCTATCTGCTCCCCGAAAGCCCGTACTATTGGGGACCCTTGCTGCGGACGCTCGGGGTACTGCCGCAGCAGCGTGCGGCGCTCATTGCCGCGTTGCGCGGCGTCGACGACACCCCGGCTCTCGGACCTGGAGTCCCTTCCCAGGCATGGGAGAGCGGACAAATCGATCGCGCGCGGGCCGAGTCCGTCTCGCGCATCATGCATTGTCATTCACAACCCGCGGCTGTCGGCGCAGCACGGAGCGCAGACCTGCAGGGTGTCAGGCGCTTACTGGACGTTGGCGGCGGCTCGGGCTGTTTCTCGATTGCGATTGCCCAACATTTGCCGGACATACGCTGCACCGTCATGGATTTGCCGGCGGTCTGTGAAGTCGCGCGCCGGTATATCGAGGAGGGTGGCGTCGCGGAGCGCGTCGATGCCGTGCCGGCCAACATGTTCCAGGACGTCTGGCCTGGCGGGTACGACGGCGTGCTCTTCTCGAATGTGTTTCACGACTGGAGCGCGGAGGCCAATCTGTGCCTCGCGCGGCGCGCCCACACGGTCCTGCCGGCGGGTGGGCGGGTCTTTGTTCACGAGATGCTCCTTGCAGAGGACGGTTCGGGGCCGGTTACCACGGCGTCCTTTTCCGTTCTGATGCTGCTGGGTACGCGCGGACGGCAGTACACGTTCAGCGAGTTGCGTCAGATCCTCGCGGACGCAGGGTTCACGGACATCTATGCGCGCGCGACGTACGCATACTATTCAATCGTGAGCGGGCGGAAGCCCTAGTTGTGCACGCTGCGGGAGAATGATCGATGTGCGCAGTGCTCGGCATTTTTGGAATATGCGCCGGCACCGACCCGCTGGTGTTGCGGCGCGAGGCGCTCGCTCGCTCGCAGAGCATGCGCCATCGGGGGCCTGACTGGAGCGGGGTGTATCTGGACGACGGCGCCGTGCTGGTGCACGAACGGCTTTCGATCGTGGACATCGAAGGAGGCACGCAGCCGCTGCGATCGGCCGATGGTGAGCTCGCACTCGCGGTAAACGGCGAGATCTACAATCATCGGGAGTTGCGCGGCGACCTCCCTGACTATAGCTATCTCACCGGCTCGGACTGCGAGGTCATCAATGCCCTGTACCGCGCCGATCCAACGGGCGGGTTCCTGCCGAAGCTCAACGGAATATTCGCCTTTGCATTGTGGGACCGGGCCCGCAAGCGGGCTCTGATTGCGCGCGATCCCATGGGGGTCTGCCCGCTCTACTGGGGTCATGATCGCAACGGCCTCCTGTGGGTGGCGTCGGAGATGAAGGCGCTCGCGGGCGTCTGTCTTGATGTCGAGCACTTTCCGCCCGGACATTTCTTCACAACCGATGAAGGCAAGCTGATGCGCTATTACCGCCGACCGTGGCGACACTATGCCGCGACCCGTGGAGTCAGCGTTCAACCACAGCTGTTGCGCGAGGCATTCGAGCGAGCGGTGCGCCGGCAACTGATGAGCGATGTGCCCTATGGAGTGCTGCTGTCCGGTGGACTCGACTCGTCGCTCGTGGCTGCCTGCGCTTCGCGGGCCGTGATCGAGCGTGCCCGAAATGGAAACGGAAATGACTGGTCGCCGCGTCTGCATTCATTTGCGATCGGCCTCGAGAATTCGCCTGATCTCGCCGCGGCGCAGACCGCTGCTGACTCGCTCGGAACCATCCACCACGGCTTTCGGTTTACGGTCGATGAGGGGCTCGACGCGCTGCCCGAGGTAGTCCGCCACATCGAAACGTACGATGTGACGACTATTCGAGCTTCCACCCCGATGTACCTGTTGGCGCGGCGCATAAGAGCCATGGGCGTCAAGATGGTTTTGTCCGGAGAGGGCGCGGACGAAGTATTCGGCGGCTATCTCTACTTCCACAAGGCGCCCTCGGCGGAGGAGTTTCACGATGAGACGGTCCGGAAAATCGACGCCCTGTACCAGTACGACTGTCTGCGCGCAAACAAGGCAATGATGGCGTGGAGCGTGGAGCCGCGCGTGCCGTTTCTCGACCTCGAATTTCTGGACCTCGCCATGAGCATGGACGCAGCGGCGAAAATGGTTCGCGGTTCGCGCATCGAGAAGTCGGTGTTGCGGGAGGCCTTCGCGGGCTATCTTCCGACTTCGATACTCTGGCGGCAGAAGGAGCAGTTCAGCGACGGTGTCGGCTATGCGTGGATCGATGGCCTCAAGGCGCACGCGCGAACGCAGGTCAGTGAGCGGGAATTCGCGCGGGCGGCGGCCCGGTTTCCCATCAACCCGCCCCAAACAAAGGAGGCGTATCTGTATCGCACCATTTTTGAGCGGCACTTCCCCGATCCCGCCTGTGCAGTGACGGTGCCGGCGGGCAAGTCGATTGCGTGTTCGTCAGCGGCGGCCATCGCATGGGATGCGTCGTTCGCGGCCGCTGCCGATCCGTCCGGGCGTTCCGTGACGGCGGTGCACCGAGCCCCGGCTGATCTCATGTCGCCTGCGGCGGCACGTAGCGTCGCAGTGCCTACACCGGCGCCCGCAGCCTTGTAACGCAGTGTCATTGCCGCGAAAGCGAGAGCGGCGAGGGTGCGTCGGGAGCGGCTCACAGGCCGAGGAGATCGTCTGCTCCTCGGCGATGGGCAGCGGACCGTCCTCATAAGCTCTCATTCGTCGCTCGGTCGCCTCGGTCTGTCGCATGCGGCGCGCCAGCTACGGGCTACGTCGCTATAAGGGTTTGGGGTCTCGTTCGTCGTCCGATGCGCACGGGCCTCGCGCGTGTCGGAGAACGGGGAGCGCGATGTGAAATTCCTTCCATTGATATGGAGCGGACTGCGGCGCAAGCCGGTGAGGACGACTCTGACGTTTGTTTGCGTCCTCGTGGCATTCGTGCTCTTTGGAGTGTTGGATGGCGTCGCGGCGGGATTTGACCACGCGCTCGATCGCTACACCTCTGCGACGCGACTGAGAACGCAAAACCGTGTAAATATCATGACCTGGCTGCCGCTGGTGTATCTGCAGACGATCGAAAAAACCCGGGGAGTTACCGGCGTGGCCTACAACGTCGTCTTCGCGGCGTATTTCCAGGACCCGCGCACACCCATCAGCGCCTACGCGATGGACCCGGACCGCCTCGATACGATGTACCCGAATGTCATACTCCCGCGCGCCCAACGCCTGGCTTTCAGTCGCGATCGCTCAGGCGCCGTGATCGGTGCCGACCTCGCCAGGGACCGAGGCTGGAAGGTCGGTGATCATGTGGCGCTCACATCGGGACTGTGGGTCCAGAAAAGCGGCAGCCATGTCTGGGACTTCGACATCGTTGGCATATACAAATTCCCGCCCGATGCGTTCCCGGCGAACAGCGAGTTTTGGATAAACTACAACTATTTCGATGCGGCGCGCGCCGTTGCGAACGGGATGATCACCCTGTTCTTCGTCAACATTGACGATGAGTCGCAGGCCGCTCGCATCGCCAATGACATCGATAGCAAGTTTGCCAACTCGCCCTACGAGACCGAGACCGAGAATGAAAATGCGTTCTTCCACTCGCAGATGAACCAGATCGGCGATGTCAGCCTCATCATCGAGGCGATGATCGGTGCTGTCATGTTCACTCTGCTGTTTCTGACGGCCAATACGATGATGCAATCGGTTCGCGAACGAGTGAGCGAGTTTGCCGTTCTGCGGACGTATGGATTCGGGGACGCCACGATTTGCGCTATCGTCCTCGCGGAAGCGGCACTGCTGTGCGTGTTCGCCGCCGTTCTGGGGCTCGCGCTGGCCGCCGCCGTGTTTCCCTCCATCTATGCGCGGTTGGGGATAGCCGCCGTACCGCTCGCGCCGGCGGTGGTCGTGAGCGGCATGGCGATTGCGCTGCTCATGTCGGCCGTGAGCGCGTTACCGCCCCTGGTCCGATTTCGTCGCCTGCAGATCGTCGACGCGCTGGCGGGACGATAGCGAGGCCCGATGCCTATGCTCAAACAGCTCCGGGCGAGCATCGGAATGAATGTCCTGAGCATACGCCACAGGCTCGGTAGTTCATTCGTGATGGTCATCGGCATCGCGGGTGTCGTGTCGGTTCTGACATCCGTGCTTACCCTGGCAAATGGGCTTTCCAGCGCGCTATTGGCGAGCGGACGGTCAGATCGAGCGATCGTGCTCGCAAAAGGAGCAACCGCGGAAGCCTCGAGTGCGCTTCCCAGGAAGGCTGCCTCGATAATCAGCGCGGCTCCCTCGCTAGCAAGGGCCGGCGACGGAACCGCCGAGATTTCCGCGGACATGTTGAGCGC
>CAZLYG010000150.1:0-10678 GCA_964563075.1 uncultured Steroidobacteraceae bacterium
AGCTCCCCGGCAAGACCGAAGTGCCGAACCTGCTGGTGGACATCTCCCAGACCGGCTCCAGCGCGGGCCTGCAGCAGAAGCTGTTCCAGCCGCAGCCGGAAGTGAAGAAGGACTTCTACGCCGAGCAGCCGATCAAGATCCGGCTGACCGGGAGCTATCACCAGGTCGGTGAGTTCGTGAGCGGCATTGCGGCCCTGCCGCGCATCGTCACGTTGCACGACATCGAGATCAAGCCGGACTCGAAGGATGCCTACGATCAGCTGTCCCTCGATGTCACGGCCAAGACCTATCGCTATCTGGATGACGATGAGATAGCCGCTGCGGAAGCTGCCAAGAAACCCAAGAGCGGGAGGCACTGATCCGTAACTGGCTCGGGGCGGTCACCATGCAACCAACAAACTACATAGCGCCCGTCGGGCGCTGGCGGCGGCTGGCTCTGTTCGCCAGCTTCACCTGCAGCTTGCTCGTGGGACTGGCTGCGTGCTCGAGCGCGGATGACGAGCTGACGCGCTTCATCGACGAGACCAAGCACGAGTCGGGCGGCCGCGTCGAGCCGCTTCCGGAAGTGAAGCCGTACGAGACGTTCATCTACTCCGCGGCCGAGCTGCGCTCGCCCTTCACGCCCAGCGGGCCGGGCACCCTTGGCCCGGGCCTGCGCCCGGACTCCAAGCGCAATCGCGAGTTCCTTGAACAGTTTCCGCTCGACACCTTGCGGATGGTCGGCACGTTGCGCCTCGGCGACCGCATGTACGGGCTGGTGCAGACGAAGGATGGCCTGGTCCATCGTGTCACCACCGGCAACTACATGGGTCAGGCGGACGGCAAGATCACCGAGATCACCCCCGTCAAGATCAGTTTGACCGAAATCGTTCCGGATGGCGTTGGTGGGTACATCGAGCGACCCGCCGGCATCGCCCTGAACCAGTGACCTGTGCCCCAGGGAGCTACAGAATGAAACGCCACCGCCCGACGAATCCGATCCTGGCCGCCTTGCTCGCCCCGTGCGTGGCGCTGGCAGCTGCGTTCGTGGCCTTCGCCGCCGCGCCCGTCCTCGCCGCCGATGGACCGAAGCTCGAGACCATCGACGTGCAGCCGCTTCCGGGTCAGCAGGTGCAGCTGACCATGCGCCTGTCGGGCCCGGCGCCGACGCCGCTGTCCTTCACGATCGACAACCCGGCGCGCATCTCGTTCGACCTGCCCAACACACAGATTGCGCTGCCTTCGCGGCGCATCGACGTGAACTCCTCCGGGCTGTCCTCCATCGTTGCAGCAGAAACGAAGGACCGCACGCGTCTGGTGCTGAATCTGGACAAGATGGTTCCGTACGAGACCCGGGTCGATGGCAACAACATCATCGTCATGCTCGGAGCCGCGCAGGGTAGCGGCGGCGCCACGGCCAGCAATGTCGTCGCACCGTCACGGGTGGGTGAGGGTAATGGCGGCGCAAGCGCTACGGCGCCGCGTGAGATCCGCTCCATCGACTTTCGCCGCGGCGCCGGTGGTACCGGGCGCGTGATCGTCAATCTGACCGACCCGCACACGCACATCAATCTGCGGCAGGTGGGCAGCCAGATCGTCGTCGACCTCGACGCCGACATCGCGCCCAAGTACCTGCGCCGCTACGATGCCCAGGACTTCGGCACCCCCATCAACGGCTTCGACGTAACGCGTGTCGGCAATGGCGTGCGCATTGCAATCACCGCGAACGGTGACTACGAGCAGTTGGCCTATCAGTCGGACGACCAGTACGTCGTCGAGGTGCAGCCGCCGCACAAGGCCGCCGTCGTGGAGGAAGATAAGCCGGTGTACACCGGCGAGCGCCTGACGCTGAACTTCCAGGACATCGAGACGCGCGCCGTGCTGCAGCTGCTGGCGGACGCGAGCGGCCAGAACATCGTGGTCAGTGATTCGGTCACCGGCAACGTCACGCTGCGATTGCAGAACGTGCCGTGGGATCAGGCTCTGGACATCGTCCTGCGCACCAAGGGTCTCGACAAGCGCAAGCAGGACAACGTGATCATCGTCGCGCCGCAAGCGGAACTGGCGGCGCGTGAAAAGGCGGACCTGGCCGCAAGGAAGGACGTGCAGGAGCTGTCGCCTCTGCGCTCGGACTACGTGCAGGTCAACTACGCCAAGGCCGCCGACATGGCGGCTCTGATCAAATCGCAGGGTGGGTCGCTCCTGTCGCCGCGCGGCAGCGTTACTGTCGACGAGCGTACCAACACACTGCTGCTGCAGGATACCGCCGACCGGCTGGCTGACATTCGCCGCCTGGTCGCGACGCTGGATATTCCGGTGCGCCAGGTGCAGATCGAGACGCGTATCGTCATCGTCAGCGATGACTTCACGCGCCAGCTCGGTGCCCGCCTCGGATACACCACCGCCCAGGCGAACGGCACCAACGGTCTGTGGACCACTACTGGCAGCGCCGCAGGCACCGACACCATCATCGGCTCGGCGCTGAACAATCTCGCGGGAGGCGCTCCGGCATTGCCTGCCACCATCCCCACGGGTGGCGGCGGCACCGCCGGCACCGGCGCCGCGAATCGGTACAACGTCAACCTGCCGGTCCCGAGCCCCGCGGGCAGCCTCGCCCTGGGTGTGCTTGGGTCGGACTATCTGGTGGACCTGGAGCTGTCGGCGGCGCAGGCCGAAGACCGCGGCGAGGTCATTTCCTCCCCGCGCGTCATCACGGCCAACCAGAAGGAAGCGACCATCGAGCAGGGTACGGAAATTCCGTACCAGGAATCGGCCTCGAGCGGCGCCACCACCGTCAGCTTCAAGAAGGCGGTGCTGTCGCTGAAGGCGACGCCGCAGATCACTCCGGACAACCGCATCATTCTCGACCTGTCCGTCAGGAATGACAGTGTCGGCCAGGTCGTGGTGACCTCCGGCGGGGTCAACGTGCCGTCGATCGACACCAAGACCATCCAGACGCAGGTGCTCGTCAACGACGGTCAGACCGTGGTCCTCGGCGGCGTCCTGCAGACGACGCGCCGCGACACCGTAACCAAGGTGCCGTTTCTCGGGGACATTCCGGTCCTGGGCAATGTGTTCAAGACGACTTCGAAGACCGACAACAAGGATGAGCTGCTCATATTTGTTACACCGAAGATCGTCCGCGAGGGAGTCAACGTTTACTGACGGGCGGAAGACCGGCAGTTCATCTCATTGGGAATCGGGTGAGTCATGCGTAAAGTGGCATTCATGGCGGCGCTCGCCGCGGCGTTCTTGGCTTTGGCCGGCTGCGGCGGCGGCGACACGTGCAATACCCTGGCAGGCTCCGGGAGCTGCGGGAGCAGCACCGGTTCGACTCCGCCTCCTGCCACCGCGGCGAGCCTGACGGTCTCGAGCAGCCCCGGTACCATTCCCTCGGACGGTTCGAGTACGGCAACGATCACCGCCGTCGCCAAGGACGCCAACAATGCCGCCGTGAGCGGTGTGGCTGTCACGTTTGCGGCAGATTCCGGCGCCACGATGACGACCGTCCAGGGCACGACCGACGCCACCGGCACTGCAAAGGGAACATTGAGCGTTGGCAGCGCGGCCGCTGGAGCAACCATCAATGTGACGGCTACAGCCGGCTCGGTGAGTGGCAAAACCACTGTGACGGTTACCAACGCGAAGAAGACCCTGACGCTGCTGACCAGCTCGCCGACGATTCCTACGGATAATTCTTCCGGCGCGACGCTGTCCGCGATCGTAAAGGACGCCAACAACAACCTTCTGGCCGGGGTGCCTGTCAGCTTCCAGGTCGACTCTGGAGCCATCGTGGCGGTGCAGACCTCGGCGGGCACAACCGGATCGGTGCCGGCTGGCACGACCGACGCGAACGGTATGGCGCAGGCCACCCTGACCACTCCCGGCGACCCGAGCAATCGCACAATCACCGTGACTGCGAACGCGGGATCAGCAACGGCTCAGGTGAAGGTCGCCGTCACTGGTACGACATTGTCACTGACCGGCCCGTCAACGCTCGTGCTGAACAACACCGCCACTTTCACGGTGCAGCTGTCGAACTCATCCGGCAAGGGTATCGCCAACACTGCCGCGACGGTGAGCTCGGCGAACAACAACACCTTGAGCGCGTCGTCGCTGGTGACTGACGCCAATGGCCGGGCAACCTTCACTGTCAAGGGAACCACGGGCGGTAATGACACCATCACAGCCACATCGTTGGGACTCACGCAGACTGCCCCGCTGGCCGTGAGTGCGCAGAGCTTCAACATTACAGCGCCGGCCAGTGGCACGAACGTGGTTCTGGGCACCAGTCAGCAGCTGACAGTCACTTGGACCAACAACGGCTTGCCGGTTCAGAACCAGCCGGTAACCTTCGTGGCTACTCGGGGTACGGTCGTGCCGGCGACCGCTGTGAATACCGATGCCAACGGTCACGCGAGTGCTTCGATCAGCTCGACCAGCGGCGGGCCGGCCATCGTCCAAGCCACCGGTGCCGGAGTTGCCGCGCAGCTCAACCTCCAGTTCGTGGCAAACACTCCGAGCCAGATCTCCGTGCAGGCAGGACCGAATACCGTGCCAGTCCAGGGCCAGAGTACGATCCAGGTAACCGTACGCGATGCCCAGAACAATCTCGTGCAGGGAGCGACGGTCAACTTCGAGGTCGTCACCGATCCGACCAACGGTGGCCTCAGCAGTGCATCGGCTGTTACCGACGCGCAAGGACGGGCACAGACGGTCTATACGGCCGGGAGCAGCAGCAGCGGCGCCAATGGCGTCACCGTGTCGGCAACGGTAGCGTCGACCACCGTCACCGCCTCGACCACACTCACTGTCGGCGGTCAGGCAGTAGGCTTGCTGTTGGGTACCGGGAACACGATTGACACGAGCCAGGGCGCGGCCGTTTATCAGGTCACGTACACCGTGTTCGCGTCGGACAACCATGGTGCTCCGCTACCCAACCAGCCCATCACGTTCTCGATTTTGCCGGTCGCGTATGGCAAGGGGGTCATGGGAGGATGCCCGGGAACCCAGTGGGCGCCCGCCTACAGCACGCAAGGCACGGATCCCGACGCCTACACCGGTCCCGGACTCCTCAATAACGCGCAGATGTGCAAGAACGAGGACACGGACTACAACGGCAACATTGCTTCGCTGGATTCGGGAACCCCCGGTACTTGTACCGACCTGCTCACCGGCCTGGTGATTACGTCCCACGTGAAAGACTACAACTGTAACGGTTTGCTCGATCCCGGCACCGTTGCGACGGTCTCACCGGCCAGCGGTGTGACCGATGCCACCGGCCGCTTGGACGTGAAGATCACCTACAATCGCGATCATGCGTACTGGGCCCTGGTCACGCTGGTCGCTTCGACGACGGTGGCAGGTACTCAGAGCAGCACCAGCTCGACGTTCACCCTGCAGGGCGCCGTAGGTGATTATTCCTGCAGCGTCGGGCCGCCGGGTCCGGTCAGTCCGTACGGTAAGGCGACTACCTGCGTCGATCCGAGATAGAACCGTCCTCCAGCGCTCACCTTCGCGGCCGCCTTCGGGCGGCCGCTTCGCTTGTGCGCCCGGCAGCGCGCGGATTCCGGGCCCGTTACCGCCCGAGCAGCAACGACTCCAGTATGTGTTCGTTCAACCGCAGTACGCGGGCCCGAGCGTAGGGTCGCGTGAGCGGGCAAGCTGTGTGAGCACGTGTCCGACCCAATCGGTATGCTCCGGGGCCTGATGCTCGACAGAGATAGCGTATTCCTGATCGGCCCGATGGGCTCCGGCAAGAGCGCTGTGGGCAAGTACGTCGCACGCCTGCTGCGCATGCAGTTCTGTGATAGCGACGCGGAGATCGAGCGCCGTACCGGCGTGGACATCCCGTATATCTTCGATAAGGAAGGCGAAGCGGGCTTCAGGCAGCGCGAACGCGAGGCGATCGAAGCGCTGACCGCCCTTCCCCGCATCGTCCTCGCGACCGGCGGCGGTGCGATCCTCCTGGCCGAGAACCGGCGCGTGCTGAGCGAACGCGGCCGCGTGGTTTACCTGGAAACCTCGGTCATGCAGCAGGCTGACCGCGTCAAGCAGGGGCGTACCCGGCCGCTGCTTGCGAACGTGGATACGACCACCAGGCTTGAGCAGCTGATGCAGCATCGCGCCCCGCTGTATCGGGAGACGGCGGATATCGTGGTATCCACCGACGGGCGCCGCGTACGCACGGTTGCGGAGGAGATTCTAAGGAGACTTGCCCCGGCTCGGGAAAAGGGATGATCTCGAGCCCAGGGCGGGTTTGAGGCGGCTTTGCCCGCCTCCGCTGCCCGGCCCCTCGATTGCCCGGCCCCCTCGATGCGTGTAGGTCCCGCCTGCGGCTTGCCGTCCCTCCTGCACGTATACTGCGTAAGTGGATGGCGGACTCACTGTGAACACCCTCAAAGTAGATCTCGGCGCCCGCAGCTACCCGATCCTGATCGGTGATCGTCTGCTGGACCAGGTGGAAGTGTTCGACCGGCACGTGCCCGGACGCGATCTGCTCGTGGTCAGCAATACGACTGTCGCGCCGCTGTACCTGGAGCGCCTCACGGCCGCTCTGGGCGGACGCCGCCGCGTCGAAGTAATCCTTCCGGACGGCGAATCCCACAAAACGCTGGCGAACGTGGCTCGCATCCTCGACGTGCTGGTCGCCAACCGCTATCCGCGGGACTGTACAGTCGTGGCCCTCGGGGGCGGGGTAGTCGGGGACACGGCCGGGTTTGCGGCGGCGTGCTATCAGCGGGGTGTTGCCTTTGCGCAGGTTCCGACGACCCTGCTCGCTCAAGTGGACTCCTCCGTGGGTGGCAAGACCGGGGTGAATCACCCGGGCGGCAAGAATCTGATCGGCGCCTTCCACCAGCCCTGCGCCGTGATTGCCGATACGGGCACCCTCCGGACCCTGCCGCCGCGCGAGCTGCGAGCGGGGCTCGCAGAGGTGATCAAGTACGGCCTGATCTGCGATGCGGCCTTTTTTGCCTGGCTCGAATCTCACATGGACGTGCTGCTCGCCGGCGAACCCGCTGCGCTCGCGCACGTCATTCGCCGTTCGTGCGAAATCAAAGCCGAGATCGTCAGGCGCGATGAGCGCGAAGAGGGCGACCGGGCGCTCCTCAACCTGGGCCACACCTTCGGCCACGCGGTCGAGTCCGCCACCGGATATACCCGCTGGTTGCATGGCGAGGCCGTCGGAGCGGGGCTGCTCATGGCAGCCGCGATGTCCCAGGAATGCGGTCTCGTGAGTGCGCAGGACCTCACCCGTCTGCGGCACCTCCTCGAGCGCACAGGATTGCCTACCCGCATCGATGGCGTTTCACCCTCGGCGGCGCTGGATCACATGCGCATCGACAAGAAGGTCAAGGCGGGACGCATGCGCCTGGTACTGTTGCGGAGCATCGGCGATTCATTCGTGACCGCCGACTACTCCGAGCCGGCGCTGCTGCGCACTCTGGATGCGCACTTCACCCCAACAGCCGCGAGCGGGTAGATCTGTGGATGCAGCCTCCGTGGGTCCTGACTCGCTCGCGCCGTACGCGGCACACGACGAGCAGTCCCGCGGCCGTCGCCATCCGGAGCCCAAACCGGAATTTCGGGGTGAATTCCAGCGCGACCGCGACCGCATCATTCATTCGAACGCCTTCCGACGGCTACAAGACGCAGGTGTTCGTCAATCACGAGGGCGATCTCTACCGAACGCGCATCACTCATTCGATCGAGGTTGCGCAAATCGCCCGCTCGACCGCCAGGGCGTTGCAGCTCAACGAAGCGCTGACCGAAGCGATCTGCCTGGCGCACGATCTCGGCCATACCCCCTTCGGGCACGCGGGCCAGGATTCTCTGAACGAGTGCCTGCGACCGTACGGCGGGTTCGAGCACAATCTGCAGTCACTGCGGGTGGTCGATGAGCTCGAAGAGCGTTATGCCGAGTTTCGCGGCCTCAACCTGACTTTCGAATGCCGCGAGGGCATCCTCAAGCACTGCTCGCTGCGCAACGCGCGCGAGCTCGGCGAGCTCGGCGAGCGCTTCATCCACCGGCGCCAGCCGGGGCTCGAGGCCCAGATCGCCAACCTCGCCGACGAGATCGCCTACAACAACCATGACCTCGATGACGGCTTGCGGGCGCAGCTTATCAGCCTGCGCGATCTGAACGATGTGCGGTTGTTTCGCAGGCAGCACGACGCCGTGATCGCGCGTTATCCCGGGCTCGGGGAGCGGCGGCTGGTCCACGAGATCATTCGTCGCATGATCAACTTCATCGTCGTGGACCTGATCCGTACTACCCAGGATCGGCTTGCGGAGGCCAAACCGCGATCCATCGATGAGGTGCGGCTGCACAAGGGCACGCTCGCTGACCTGAGCGATAGCGTTTCCGAGGAACACGTGGAGCTGATGCAGTTCCTGCGCGAGCATGTCTATCGACACTACAAGGTGCTGCGCATGACCTCGAAGGCGCGGCGCGTCGTGCGTCAGCTCTTCGATGCGTTCTTCGAGGATGTGAATCTCATGCCCACGGAGCACCGCGATCTCGCGGTTCGCTCCGAGGCCGACCTGGGGGCTCCTGGCCGTGCGCGGGCAGTCGCTGACTACATTGCCGGGATGACCGACCGCTACGCCATTCTCGAGCACCGACGGCTGTTTGACGCTACGGAACGCACGTAGGAATCGCTCAAACCGTCAAGCCGGGTTGCCGGTTCTGCGAACCGGCTTCGCTGAACTCGATTTCACAGGGTCCCTGTGAATAAACCGTTGCTTGAGCGCAACAATTGCGGCCTAAAGCCATGTTTGGTCACACCATCCGTTCCCGGCGGTTCTCGCCGCTTTCCATAATACGTATTTGCCGTTGTTGACATAAGTAACTGACGCGCCTAGGTTCATGCTACGAAACTGAGCACTGCGTCACACAAAATGAACAAGACCTCTAGGGAAAAGGAAGCAGTGCTGAACGTGTTCGCGGGACTCGTCCGACCATTGATGCGGGTCGCGTTCGAATACGGAATCTCGGCTGGCGAAATCGCTGGAGTCGTACGTCGAGCTTACATTCAGGCGCTCGAGGCGCGGCTGCAGGAACAGAAAAGACCAACCACTGACGCTCGCCTCGCTGCTGTTGCCGGGTTGCCCAGATCCGATGTGAGCGCGCTCAGAGATGCTTTGCGCGCAGGCGCACCTCACAGCTTGCGCGCGACGGTGAGTCTCGACCAGATCACCACGCTATTGACCGTCTGGCATACCCATACAAATTTTTCGGGCGCGTATGGGCTGCCGACGGATCTTGATCTCGTGCCCATTCCGGGATCGCCTCGGAAGGGTTTCGGTGAACTCGTCTCGATCGCCTGCCCTGGCTCGGATGCAGACGCGTTGTTGGACGAGTTGGTCGCCGCCGGATCTGTCGAAGTTATCGACGGAATGACGGCACGATGCTTATCGCGGGCTTACGTTCCACGCGGAGCCGATGCCGATGTAACTCGCATTGAGAGGATGGGTCGGTTTCTCGGTGTAGTTTCAGAGAATTTTGTTCATAACTTGTTACGGATAGAGTCAGAGCCCGCTTATTTCGAGCGGACAGTGGTCTCCGACGAAATCCTGTCAAATGCGGGGAGAGATGAGTTCCTCGCGGTATCTGGCCAGAAGTGTCAGGAACTCCTAGCGGAGCTGGATACGTTTCTGACGAGGTTGGCCACTACTGAGCGCCGTGACACCGGTAAGAAGTACGGCGTAGGCATTTATTTCTTTGAAGAAAGAGCTGTAGAAGGGACTGAGCAGCGTTCACAACGAAACAATCAGGAAAAGAGTAGCAGCAAGGTAGCAGTAGTCGAGGAAATCGACGTCCTTGCCGCGGTACATAGAAGAGACTGACGGCTGCTCGGGGAGTTCAATAATGAAGCGTCTAGTTGTAGCTGCGACAGTGACAGCGATTATCTGTGCCGCCGGGATGGCTACTGCGGGTGCCAACGGCAACTCTGGTCAGAGTGTGACTAGAGCGCCAGCTCTCGTATTGGTCGGTCCAGTAAACGCCATAAATGCAGCCGCAGGTGTGGCAATCGTGTTGGGCCAGAAAGTGCTTACAAGTGCAGCCGCCGAGCTCACTGTAGGCGACACGGTTTTTGTAACCGGCGACATCAATTCTGACGGAAGCATCTCCGCCGCCGCAATTCAGGACGCTGGCGTTTACGTTCCTGGCTCGACGCAGATTCTCCTCACTGGAACTGTTCAGAAATTGGACAACGCGGTGGGTCGAGTGACGGTTGGTGGCGTGTCCGTTGATGTAACGCCACTCATGGCGAGCCAGTCGGTTTCTTTGATCAAAGGCAGCACGATTCAGGTTGCCGGTACCCAGCCAGTCAACGGAGGTCTCGTTCTCGCTGCCGGAATCAGTGGCGGCGCCCTGACTGATGGCGGTGGAATCAGCGGTGGTGCGCTTACCTCCGGCGGTGGAATCAGTGGTGGTGCGCACACCTCCGGTGGCGGCATTAGCGGTGGTGCGATTACCTCCGGCGGCGGCATCAGTGGCGGCGCGATCACCAGCGGTGGCGGCATCAGCGGCGGTGCGGTTACCGCCGGCGGTGGAATCAGTGGTGGTGCGCACACTTCCGGTGGCGGCATCAGCGGTGGTGCGATTACCTCCGGCGGCGGCATCAGTGGCGGCGCGATCACTTCCGGTGGCGGCATCAGCGGTGGTGCGATTACCTCCGGCGGCGGCATCAGT
>CAZLYG010000151.1:0-6012 GCA_964563075.1 uncultured Steroidobacteraceae bacterium
TGACGAGAATGTCCAGCCGCCCGAACTGCTCGAGTGCGGTCGCGCACACCCGGGTAACGTCGCTCTCCTGGGATACATCCGCCGCGACGGCGAACACGGATCGATCATCTCCGGCGGCTTCCGCCAGGCGCTGGCGCGCATCGTGAAGGTCGTGTGGGTCCCGTGCACAGATCACGAGGCGCGCGCCGGCTTCGAGATATTTCATGGAGATCTCGAAGCCCAGGCCATGGCTCGCCCCAGTGATGACAGCCACTCGGTCTTGCAGTTTGTTGGCCACCTGGCTCATGCGCGGCCCTCATCCGGTGTCCCGACAGCCAGATACCGCACACCCGGTTTGCCCTCGTAGGCACGAACGAATCGGCCTGCGTCCAGAACCGTCAATGGGCTCGAGCGCTCCAGCAGCTTGCTGGCCGCAATCTCACGGTAGATCGGCCACTCCGTCGCTATCACCAGAGCCTGAGCGTCCTCGACGGCCATCAGCGGATCGACGCAGCGGCGAATCCGGCCTGACCAGCGGGAGGGGAGCTCTTTGACCGCAGGATCGTGGACACGCAGCTGTGCGCGCTGTCCGAGCAGCCAGTCGCACAGCTCGACTGCGCCGGAGCGGCGCAGCGTGTCGGTATCGGGCTTGTACGTAAGTCCCCAGACGGCGACGACGATATCGGCCAGGTCCGGGAAGAACTTGCGCAGCTTGCGCTGCGCCCATTGCTTGTGGGCATCGTTGCTCGGAGTCACCGAGCTCAGCAGGGGAGTTGTCTGCCGTGCGTCGCTGGCGATCCGATTGAGGAATCGGACGTCGCGCGCGAGCGTGCCACCGCCGAAGGCCGTCCCCGGGGCGAGGTAGGCTCCCGGACCGATCCGCCGGTCGGTCTTCAACCCGCGCTCCACCTGTTTTGCATCCGCGCCGACGATCTCGCAAAGCGTTGCGATCTCATTCGCGAACGTCGCCGAAGTCGCCAGAAACGCGTTCAGCGCGTGTTTGGTCATTTCCGCCGACTCGATCGACATCCATTCGATCCGCTCGCTGAGGCTGCCCAGCAGGCGCTCGACGATTTCCTGCCCACGCCCCGCGCGTGTGCCGACAACGATGCGTTCCGGATTCAGGAACGTCTCCAGTGCTCTGCCCAGGCGCAGGTTCTCCGGACAGCACGCAAACACGAACGATTGAGCGGCAAATCTTTCCGCCGCGAGCGTTTCCAGGCGGCGCACGGTGCCTACGGGAAGCTGCGAGGACACCAGAACGAGAGTGCCCGGGCGCAGGTGGCCCAGCGAGCGCTCGATCTGAGCAATCACGTATTCGACGTCCGCGTCGTCGGCATCGTCGACGGGGGTGTCATAGGCGATCCACAACACCTCGACATCGCGTGTGGCTTCCAGTGCCGACGCGGAAAAGCTCAGAGAGTCGTGCCCACGGCGCAGCAGATCCTCCAGCCCCGGCTCGAGCACGGGAGCAATTCCCCGGCTGAGCGTCGTGACTCGCTCGGGATCAAAATCCAGGCCGACGACGCGGTGACCCCAGGATGCCACTGCAGCCGCAATCACCGACCCGAGATGCCACAGGCCCTGAACGCATACCTTCATGCGCGCGCCTCCAGCATCCAGGGGTGGGCCTTCAGGTATTCAACGGTGCGGCGCACGCTCTGCTCGATCCCCAACCTCGGCCGCCAGCCCAGCGCACGGATCTTCTGCGTATCCAGGTAGATGAACGGACTATCACCGGCCCACCCGCGATCGCCGCCGCTGTAATGGACTCTCGGGCGGAGCTGCAATGCATCGCAGATCCACGCGATCGAGTCGTTGACGGTGCAATAGCCCTCGACTCCGAGATTGAAGATATTCACGCGCGCGTCGGCCTTCTGCAGGGCGAGCTCGATGGCATCGACGCAGTCCTGGACATGCAGATAGGACTTGCGCTGGGTGCCATCTCCGAGCACCCGCAGCTGCGCAGGGTTCTCCTTGAGCTGCCGGAAGAAATCGAACACATGGCCATGCGAGTAGCGCTCGCCCAGGATGGAGACGAAGCGGAAGATCCAGGCCCGCAGAGCAAAGCCTTCGCAGTAGGCCTCGATGAGCCCTTCGCACGCGAGCTTGGACGCACCGTACAGCGAGGTTTGCACCGGAAACGGAGCGCTCTCTGGTGTGGGGATCACCGAGGCATCGCCGTACACCGAGCCCGTCGAGGCGAACGCAAGCCGCGCCACGCCGTTGGCGCGCATTGCCTCGAGCACGTTGTGAGTCGCGATTGTGTTCTGTTCCAGATCGCGGCGCGGATGTTCAGTGCCGTGGCGAACGTCGGCGTTTGCAGCGAGATGGAATACGAAATCGGCGCCGCGCATGGCTGCCTCCAGCGCCGGCGTCTGCAGCAGATCTCCCTCCGTCAGATGAAATCGGGGATGGTGCATGGCAGCCTCGAGAAAGCGCCGCTGGCCGGTGGAGAAGTCATCGAAGCCGACGACGTCCCAGCCGCGGGCCAACAGCCGGTCGGTCAGATGACTCCCGATGAATCCCGCGCACCCGGTGACGAAGGCTTTCATGGTTCTCAGCGCCTCGACAGCACGATCAGGAAGTGATCGCCCAGGCTCCGCAACACCGGCCAGCCGGCCACGCTGCGATCCAGACGCCACAGCCGCTCGTACAGGCGCGCGTGTCCCGCCTTCACTCCGGTGAGATAGGGCGGGGGGGCGAATACACACACTCCCCGGCACTGCACCAACCTGAAGTGGCGTGCGAATTCCCGGTACAGCTCGCGCGGGGAGTAATAGCGGGTCCAGACGATCCGCTTGTTCATCCGCACGGGCACCATTCCGCTGGCGAAGCGCACCTTGACGCGCTCCCAGTTTCGCTGCAGCGCGTAGTGGACGATCTCCCAGGGGCACACGCGGCCGATGATGGTGAACACCAGAGTCCCATTCGGCTTCAACAGACGCGCGCACTGCTCCGCCACGACGCTCAGGTCCGGCACGCAGTTGAGCGCGCCGAGATTGGAGTAGGCACCATCGAAGTCTCCTTCGAGGCGGTGCAGCTCGTGAGCGCCAATCGGGAGGGCGTGTACATTGTCTGCAACCGATTCGCTCATTGCGCGCTCAGCTGTGCGCTCGATCATCCGCGGCGACCAGTCAGTCGCCGTTACGTGGTGCCCCTGACGAGCGAGCCGCACGGCGTCCAGTCCCGTGCCGCATCCAAGATCGATCAGTCGGCTGCGCGGAGCGAACGTGGCGTCAAGATGCCGCCACATCTCCGCGCGCATATCCTGGATCAACGTATTGTTGCCGCGCGGTCCATCGTAGTCGGCCGCGACACTGTCAAAAGCTTCCTGCGTGTCTCGCAGTTGTGAGACGAGGCGTGGCGTCTGCGCGGGAGGTGCTATATTCATGGGCACTTCGCCAGCGAATTCCAATGAGTCCTGCGACAAGCCGTCCTGCCGACATCTCTGCCGACCCGTTCCACGAGCGCAACGGCTCGTCCTGGCCGCGTGCCAGAGTGCGACTGCTTGGCGGCGACTTCGATTTCGTCAGTGACAGCCCCGAGCTCCTGTGCATCGTTGCTTCGGCCTATGCAAATCTTCCGCGGCATGCGCTCTCGCGCCGCGTACCGAGGTTCGAAATTGCTCTTACACTCAGTCCGCGCGCGCAGCGCCAACATGGCGTGCCGCCAATCGGGATGCTGTCCGGCGCTCACCTTCTCGGTGCAACGACTGCAGCCGCGGATTTCGTCGCGCTGTCTCCCGAGCAACGTGCGGCTCTCATTGTCGTCTCGAGAGCGATGCTGCGCTCGGAGTATCACGTGCGTTACGAGCTCATCGAGTTCGCTGTATTCACGCTCGCGGCGCGCGCTCAGGGCCTGGTGCCTCTGCACGCCGCCTGTGTCGGCCGCGGGGGGCGCGGACTGCTGCTGATGGGTGCCAGCGGCGCGGGCAAGTCGACGGCCGCGCTGCATTGCCTGTTGCGCGGGCTGGAGTTTCTTTCCGAGGACAGTGTGTTCGTTGCGCCGGCGCCGATGCTGGCTACGGGGGTCGCCAACTTTCTGCACGTGCAGCGCGATGCACTGCGCTTCGTGTCCGCGTCGGCGGCAGAAGTGATCCGCAGTTCGCCCATCATCCGGCGGCGCAGCGGTGTGCGAAAGCTCGAGGTCGATCTTCGCAATCCACTGTTTCGGCTGGCGCCGCGGCCGCTCGAGATTGCCGGCACCGTTTTCATGACCGCGCAGCAGGCGGGTCGCGGGCGACGCCTGGCAGCGCCTCTGCGCCACGCAGATCTGCTGGGAAGAATGCGGCACAGCCAGCCCTACGCTGCGCAGCAGGCCGGTTGGGCGCAATTCTGCAAAGGCATTGCCGGCTTGCCCGCTTTCGAGCTGCGCAGGGGCGCCCACCCTGAGCAGACTGCGGATGCGGTGGAGGCGCTGTTGAGCGACTACCGCGGCCGCTGAGCGGCAAGGCGTGGGCCCTCTACATCGCTCCGGCATTCGCAAACGGCGAGCGTTGCGCTTCATGGCGGCTGCTCCAGGGCGGTTCGAACTACGAACAGAGTTTCATCACGTGCGGGCCGTGACGTCGCCCAGCGCAGCATGCGCTGGCTCTGCGAGAGATGTTGCCACTGCACCTGAGCGGGGGCAGGGTGGTGTTTCAGAGTGTCCTGCCGCACGGAGCGAATCGCGGCATCCGGCCTGATCCGGCTGGCGAGGTAGCGGAGCGTCTCTGCCGCAGAGCGTGACCAGGCACCTCCGGGGAAGGCATCGACCCATAACCGCGAAAGCGACATGTCGGACAGTGTCCAGGCGCTCGCGGCTCGCCGCAGACGCGGCGGACATTGCACGCCGAGCGCATCCAGGACGCCGCGAGGAACCGCGTCGTTGAAATAGCGAGCGGTCAGGATCAATGGGGGCAGCGCCCACCAGAGGCCGTGCCCGGCTCCGTCACGACCGGATCCTTCCGCCTCGGATCGCAGCACACCCTCCCAATCCGAATCCGACATGCGCGCGCTCAGCAGCGCCAGGTCACTCAGGTGAATCAAACGCACCGCGCGGTTCACTATCGCACCGGCCGCGTGCAGCAGCAGGTGCAGCATCAGCGCCGCGCGAGACGGATAGGGGTTCAGTCCCGGAGCGGGAGCGGCCGGGAAAACGTTGATGCGTGTGAGCCGCACCGGCAGCTGCTCCGCAATGCTCGTGTGCAACTCGATTTTCAGGGGGTTTGCGGCGTGCTCGCCCAGTGGCGCCGGGGCTCCCTCGCCCACGAACACCTGGTGTCGGCGGATATCGAGCTGCCGGTGAAAACCCAACGCTTCGATCATGCGGGCGGCGGCTGCAGCATCGGGCTCTGCTGTCAGCAGATCGATGTCGCCCATCGGCCGTTCGCCCGGGGCGTATAGCCCGAGATCGTGCAGTGCGGCGCCTTTCAGGGCGACGAGGGCAACACCGGCTTCGCGCGAGCTCTCGTGAAGGCAGCTTAGTAGTGCTTCGATACGTCTATGACGCGCCAGCGTGTGCTGCTGCTGCTCCTGTAGAAATCGCGTCCACTGTGCCGGGCCTTGCCAGCCCGGGATTTCGGACAGGAGCGGGGCGACGCCGTGGATGGCGACGGCTGCTCGGGCCACTCGCCACTCATAGTCAGACCAGGCAATACTCGGCGCGGCTCTCAGCGCGAGCGCGTGAGCCAGCGTCTCAGTGGTCGCGCGTAATGCCGCTTGGATCGCGCGCGTCTCGGATTTCGTGGCCCGATTGTCCTGCATGCTCAGCTCGCAGCAGTCGTGGCCCAGTCCCTCGAACGATAGTCACCGGCGCGCGCCAGAAGCTCCTGCCAGCGACGCTCCTCTTCGTACGCCGCAGTGTTCGCCCCTCGGGGTCGCGACACCTGCTCGTGCAGCAGGTTCCTCACCTCGCGGTAGAACTCCGAGGTGTACGTGCCGCGAAACATCATTGCCAGGTCATTGCTGTCGCGCCAGTGGGTCTGTTCGCGAAGCTGCTCACGTACCAGCTCATGAAACTTCGTCCCCGGCAGGGGATAGGAGACGCTCA
>CAZLYG010000151.1:6022-10616 GCA_964563075.1 uncultured Steroidobacteraceae bacterium
ATATCGTCGGGCTGCGCGGCGCTGATCAGGTCGCGGGTAGCGATGATGTCGGTGAGCTCTTCCCCGATGTAGCCCAGCTGGATGAAGAACCCCACGCGGATGCCAGCTGCCTTGAGGCGCGCGCGCGCGATGAGGATCTCCTGCACCGTCGTGCCCTTGTTCATGGCATCCAGGATTCGCTGGCTGCCGCTTTCCGCTCCAAGCCACACCTCGCGGCAACCTGCGTTGTACAACGCTTGCGCCATGCGCTCGCTGATGAGGTCGGCGCGGGTCTGGATGGTGAACGGGATCGAGCCGCCGGCCTCATGCACCGCGGCCGCGAAGTCCATCACCCAGTCGACGCGGAAGCCGAAGATGTCATCGGCGAACCAGATGTGATCGGGCCGGAAGACGCGCTTCAGATGCGTCATCTCCATCGCCACAGCCTGCGGACTGCGCTGCAGGTACTGGTTGCCCCAGATGGGCTTTGCGCACCACGTGCAGCGAAACGGGCAGCCGCGCGAAGCGGCCATGTTGAGACTGAAATACCCATGAGCCGCGCGCCAGACACGCCGATAGCGCTCGATGTCGACCAGGTCCCAGGCGGGCAGGGCAGGGTGCTCTGTGCGCGGAACCGGGGCCGAGCCGTTGACGCGCTGCAGCGTCCCGGCACTCAGCGTTACCGCGCCACGCAGGCCTTCAATCAGGCTGGCGCCCCGCAGATCGGCCTCGAGCCGGGGCAGCAGCTCATGGAGGGCGCCAAGGCCTTCGCCGATCAGCACGACCTCCGCACCGGCCTGCAGGTAGGGTTCGGGGGAGTCGCTGGCATCCGAGCCGGCCGCGATGACCCGAGCTCCCTGGGAGCGGGCTTTGCCGATCATCCGGCAAGCGGCCTCGCGCATCCGCGCCAGGCACATTTTGCTCAGGAAGTTGTAGTTGTCCTCGTACAGGAGCACGACCCGCGGCTGGCGCTCGCGCAAGAGGGCCTCGAAGTCCTCGACGCCGTCAGCCAGCATCGCATCGAACACGGATACTTCGTGTCCGGAGCTGCGCAGCGTGGCGGCTACCTGCAGGGTGGCCAGCGGCGGGTAGGGCTTGGCTCGCTCGCGCTGCTTCGTGTCGAAGCGCATGAAGTACGAGTGGCAGACCAGGATGGACAGCATTGGGCCGGTAGCACTCCGTCAGCGGGCCTCGAGGACACCCTCCCCTGGCTGGGAACGGTGCTGGGTCTGTGGGGTGAGTCCGGCCGCCTGCGTTCCCGGTTCATCCCCGGGGGCCGGCCCGGGTGAAATAAAGGTGTTCCCCCTTTAGAAAAAGCCGTGCAGCTCGACGAACCCGAGCCGGGTGTGCTCGGCGGGAAGCTGGGGAATCCCGTCTCCATAACGGACCCCGGCCCGGATCTGCAGGAACTGGATGGGGGTGTACTCGTACACCAGGCTCCAGCGCGTCTCCCCGTCGTTGGCGACGTTGCGATTGGGGTCGAGATACTCGGCCGTGATCTTGAGATTGTGGCCACGCTTGATCAGCCAGTTCGCCTCCAGCAGGCCATCCCACATCTTGCCGTTGTCGTTGGCGATGCTCTTGTCGTCGATCACGTCCGCCTCGCCCAGCCACGCGATGGGCCCTGTGCGCAGTCCGCCGAACAGGCCGAAGGACTCCTTGTCCCCCGCCGCGGCGGAATTCAGGTTCGCGGCGACACCGAGCCGCCAGGAGGACTGCACGAAGTAGCTGTTGAAGCTGTATTGCTTGCCGTGATCGACCTCAGGTCCCGCGGCTGTGCCGTTGGTGATGGCGAGCTGCGTGTCCCACGGACCGTGCTCCCACCCGACCTCCACTCCCTTGTCAGGTGTGTCCATGTTGATGCCGGGGGCGGTGCGGATGAACGCGGTCTGGTCCTCGAGCCGCAAGCCGTACGGCAGGTAGAGCTGGCCGCCCTTGACATACCACTGATGATCCGCTGTCCAGTAGGTGACGTAGGCTTCGCGGTTCAGCGCTCCGCCGGGAGCCACGAGCTCATCGACATACACGTTGAGCCGGTCCGGGATGACGGACACGTCCATGTAGACGCGCGCCTGCTCCAGGTCGAACGAATCGCTGCTGGAGGTATGCGGGACCTCGGTATAGCTGGCCTGCGCACGCAGGTCGCCGCCGATCGACAGAAACCGGCTGATGTTGCCTGCCCAGACGTCCGAGCCGGTGTCGATGTGGCTCGCAGGGAGCTGCGTTTGCGCAAACACGTCACCGAATGCCGTGCGCATGCCGCCGCCGGTCGGATTCACGTGGCATTGGCCGCATTTGAAGCCTGTCTGCACCGCCAGATACGGCTCTGCCTGTGCACTCATGCTGAGCAGGCACAGCGCAGCCAGCAGCAGCCAATGCCTGGATCGCAGGGAATGTCGGATCATTGCGCGGGACTCACTGTGAAGGCGAACGAGAAGTCTGCGCCGAGCGTCTGTGCCTCGATGTCAGCCATTGCTCCGCCGCCGGTCCCCCGTACCGTTACCCGATACTGACCGGGCGTGAGTGCACTGTTGGGTTGGATGACGATAGACGACGGATTGCCGACGGCCAATGAATACAGGGCAGCCACCGGCGTGGCCTGTCCGTCGACGAGCGCTTCGAGCATGATGTTCGTGTAGTTGACGAGCGACGCATCGACCTCGTGATTGAACGCGACGACGATGGTCCGCAGCGGTGCTTGTACGACGTCGCCATCGAGCGGCGCGGTGGCGGCGACTGCGAATGCCTCGGGCCTGTCGAGTTGCAGCTTCGCCGTCAGGGACGGGGAGGCGCCGCTCGCGGCCACGTTCGGGGCGCCGTTGACGATCCACTGGCGGATGGCCGCGATCGTGGCGGCCGGCAGCGGTGTTTGATTCAACGGCATCTGTCCTCCGACGATGCCGGGTGCGCCGGTGATCTTCTGGTACAGGTAGCTGCTGTCAGGATCAGCGGGCTTGACGCGCAGCAGGGTCGGCTTCTCGTTGCTGGGGACGCCTACCAGGAATTGGTACGCGTGGGCTGCCGTGTCGAGCTGCAGGCCCTGCGGTGCGCTCGCGCCGATGTGACATTGCGCGCAGATGGGCGCGAATACGTTGTCTTCGATCGACTGCAGATCGGCGGTGACACCGCCGCTGCCACCACTTCCGCCGCTACCACCACCGCCGCTCGAGGACCCGATCGGTTGGCCGTTCGCATCGAGGCCCTCGCCGTTGCCCGCGCACGCTGCCAGGGCGACGGTGAGCGCGAGCAGGGCCGCGCCGCACTTGTATCGAGAACACAACATCCCGTGAGACCTGCAAACGGAAAGGTTGCAGCGTGAGTAGCCTCCGGGAGGGCTGCGGTTTAATGCGACCCAATGTTTAATCTGCCGGCAGGCGTGCCGGGGGGGGGAACGGGGGGCGCCGCGGGCCGGCGTGCAGCTGGCGGCGGGACGCTATAGCGGTTTCGTCGGGTCGATCAGCGTGCGCCACATATGTGAGGTCGGGCTGCTGTCCAGGCCCAGGCCTTCCGGGGGCTGCCGGAAGTGGCGGCCGACGATGTCCACGAAAGGATCGAGGTTCAGTGGGGCTGCCGTGTCGAAACTGTAGTCATCGAACAATGTGACCGACCGCGCGCTCATGTACCAGGAATGGTTGCGCGCGTAGCGGTAGGCCGCCTCGATGTATTCAGGAGGTTTGTAGTCGGCCCCGAACAAGGAAACGTAGAGCTCCGGGTATTCGTACCCGACCGCCGCGTCGGGATAGAACCTCAGCGCCTGGTGATAGCGCACGGCCCACGCGACCTTCTCCGCAACATAGGGCTCGATCAGCTGCGCACCCCACCAACCATGGTCCGGACGCGCAACACCCATTCCTATGTCATGCAGGAGGCAAGCGAGCACCGTCTCCTCGTCGAGGCCCGCTCTGAGCGCCTGCACGGCAGACTGCGAGACATGCTGCGCCACCGCGAATTTCATGCCGTGCCGCGGCGTGTTCAGCCTGCCCCGCAGCACGTCGAGCAGCGTGGGCTTGCTCGGCAGCGGTGCCAGGGTCTCCGGCAGAACATCCGCCTTCGGCGGTTGCGCGAGCTTTCCTGTGGGGACGGGGTGATGCGGCTGGCTGCTCACGGACGAAAGCCCCGGCGATTCAAGAGAAATGGTGGGGAAAAGCTACCACGAGGCCCCGGCTACCGCACGCGCGTTATCATGGGCGGGTGGCATGGGGAGATTACGACGGAGCAGAGCATGAGCGATGAGAACCTGCGCGACCTGCTGGCGCGAGTGCATGACCATCTCGCCAAGGCAGGCTCCATTGACCAGGATTCGCGCGCCCTGCTCGCGACAGTGGTGCGAGACATCGAGCGAACGTTGCACAGAGGTGGGGAGGGTGCCGCCGCAAAAGCGGCGGAGAGTGCCCCACGGCTGGAGGCGTTGGCAGTGCAACTCGAAACGCAACACCCGGCGCTGGTCCACGTACTGCGCGAGGTCATCGATCTGCTGGCGAAGGCCGGGATTTAGCCCCGCCCACAAAAAAGGGGCCCGCAGGCCCCCTTTTTTGGCACCCATCCGGGTAACTCTACATTAGTCATCCATCAGGAAGCTGCGCAGCTGCTCGCTGCGGCTCGGGTGGCGCAGCTT
>CAZLYG010000152.1:0-10569 GCA_964563075.1 uncultured Steroidobacteraceae bacterium
CGGCCCCGCAGGGGCGAGGCCCATGGATGGGCCGAGTATTGAGAGCTACCGCGTCAGCGACAGATCCTTGCTGTAAACCACGTTCATGACGTTCTCATACCAGCCCGCGACTTCAGGCTTCACCAGATGATTTCCAGTGTAGAAGTACAGCGGAATGATCGGGTGGTCATGCAGCAGCACGCGCTCTGCGTTCTGCAGTAGCTCGCGGCGCTTCTGCGAATCTGCCTGGGCCGCGGCGGCATTGACGAGAGAGTCGTACTCCGTGCTGTGGTACCGAGGCATGTTGATACCGAAGCCGCTCGTGAAGTACTGCGCAAACGTGTAGGCGTCGTTGTAATCGCCTGTCCAGCTCGAGCGGAACATGTCGACTTCACCCCGATCGACGTCCTGCAACAGCGACTTGAACTCCACCGCAGTCAGCGTCACCTCAACACCCAACGCCTGCTTCCACATCGAGGCGACCGCAAGGGCGATCCTGTCGTGCGCCTCGCCCGTGTTGTAACGCAGCTCGAAATGCAGGGGTTTCGCAGCCGAGTAGCCTGCCTGTGCATAGAGCTTGCGCGCCTCGGCGACGCGATCCGCCATCGGCGTATCACGGTAATCAAAAGACTGGTCCATGTAATCGTGCACGCCCGGCGGGATCCACCCGTAGGCCGGGAGCTCGCCTCCACGGAGTACGAGCTTTGTAAGCTGCTCGCGGTCGATCACGAGGGAGAGTGCGCGCCGCAGCGGTAGATTGTCCTTGAAGGGCGGACGCGTAAGGTTGAAGCCGTAGTAGTACGTGGACAGCTGCGGCGAGCTGTGCAGCTGGCCGGGAAGATTCGCCTTGATCCACTCGTATTGCCCGCGCGGGACTGTCGTGGTGATCTGCAACTCGCCCGCCCGATAGCGCGTCAGCTCCGCGTTCTCGTCCGTGATTGTCAAATACCTGACAGCGTCCAGATGATTGGTGTCATTGCCCCAGTAGTAGCGATTGCGCGTGAGCAGCACGTAGGAACCCTGCACCCACTGCGCCAGCGCGAAGGCACCGTTTGAGACCATGACGCCCGGACGGGCGAACGTATCCGGATGCCGGGCTAGCGTCGGCCTGTGCACGGGGCAGGTGCTGGGATGCGATAGGAGCGAGGGAAGATAGGGCGCCGGCGCCACCAGGTCGACGACGACGGTGGAATCGTCCGGAGCCGACACACCTAGCGTGTCAGGAGGTTTCTTTCCCGCAATGATTTCGCTTGCGTTGGTGATCACAGTGACCACGTCCGCGTATTGGGAGGCCGTCGCGGGATCGACGAGCCGCTGGAGTCCGGCAACGTAGTCCGCCGCGACCACACGGTCGCCGTTGGACCATCTCGCATTCGAACGCAGGTGAAACTGATAGTGCTTTCCGTCGGCTGACACCGTCCAGTCACGCGCGGTACCCGGGGCGGGACCTGCGTTCTTGTCCAGAAGCGTCAGTCCCTCGCAGAGGTCGCGCAGGACACGCTGGGCTTCAATGGACCGCGCTTTCTGCGGGTCGAGGGAGTCAGGCTCCTGGTCATTGCCCCGCAACAGAACCTTCGCGTTGGGCGGCAGTGCCGTCGAGGCATTGCCGGGAGAGCGAGAGCACCCCCCCAGTGCGAGCAGCAGCGCCAGGATTGCGATGCCGGGCCAGGAACGCACGTCAGCGCGGGGTGCGGAGGCGCGACAGATTGATCTGCTCGCGAAGTGTCAGAGTGGCTTTGCGTGCGGCGCCAGCGAAATCCTCTCCGTTGGAAGCATAGAGGATGGAGCGCGAGGAGCTGATGATCAGACCCGTGCCGTCGGCGGTCTGTCCGCTGCGCACCGCCTGGTCGACATCTCCACCTTGCGCGCCCACGCCGGGCACCAGGAACGGCATGTTGCCCGCGATTTCGCGCACCTCGGCCAGCTCCCGCGGATAGGTGGCTCCCACGACCAGCAGGCAATTGCCGCGCGAGTTCCAGCCCTGCGCGGCGAGTTCCGCAACCTTGTGGTAGAGCTTGCGTCCGCCCACGTCGAGATCCTGCAGGTCGCGGGCACCAGGATTGGACGTGCGGCACAGGATGATCACTCCCTTGTCCTCACGCTTGAGGAAGGGCTCGAGCGAGTCGCCGCCCAGATAAGGATTGACAGTCACGGCGTCCGCGCCGTAACGCTCGAAGGCCTCGATCGCGTAGCGCTCGGCGGTGTTTCCTACGTCTCCACGCTTCGAGTCGAGGATGACCGGGACGCCGGGGTGGTTGCGGTGGATGTACTCGATCGTGCGCTCCAGCTGATCCTCCGCCTCGTAGGCTGCGTAGTGGGCGAACTGCGGCTTGTAGGCGCACACCAGATCCGCCGTCGCATCGACGATTGCGCGGTTGAACTGGAAAATCGGCGACGCGTGCTCCGCGACGGCAGCCGGAAAGCGCTCGATCTCCGGATCCAGGCCGACGCACACCAGGGAATCGCTGCGCTCCCAGCTTGCCTGCAATTGGCGGATGAAAGCGCTCATGCGACCCGCGGGCGGCGCGGGGCACCGCGCTTCTTCAGATGCACCAGCAGAATCGATATCGCAGCGGGGGTCACGCCGGGGATACGCCCGGCCTGGCCGATGGTCGCGGGCCGCGCCTGCTGCAGCTTCTGGCGCACTTCGTGCGACAGCCCCGTCATCTGCAGATAGTCCAGTTCGGCCGGCAGCGGCGTCTCTTCGTTGCGGCGCTGGCGCTCGATCTCGTCCTGCTGCCTCTCGATGTACCCGGCGTACTTGGCGCGGACCTCGACCTGCGCCCTGACCTGCGGCCAGACACGATCGTCCGTGGCTGCCTCTCCCGGTCCGGCAATCTCCACGAGATCCTCATAGCTGACCTCCGGTCGCCTGAGCAGCTCGAATGCGGTGTTGTCGCGCGCAAGAGGCGCGCACAGCACACGCTCCACCCACTCAGGAGGCGCGTCTGCCGGGCGGATCCTGGTGCCTTCGAGCCTTGCGACCTCGCGATCGGACAGCCGCTGCTTCTCCTGGAAGAGGGCCCAGCGTTCATCGTCAACGAGGCCCAGCTCGCGTCCCACGGGCGTCAGCCTGAGATCTGCGTTGTCCTCTCGCAGCAGCAGGCGGTGCTCGGCCCGACTCGTGAACATGCGGTAGGGCTCGCGAGTGCCGCGCGTGACGAGGTCATCGATCAGCACGCCCAGGTAGGCCTCGCTGCGCTTGGGCACCCATTCCCCTTGGCCGCGAATGCCCAGAGCCGCGTTGATGCCCGCGACCAGTCCCTGCGCTGCTGCCTCCTCATAGCCGGTCGTGCCATTGATCTGGCCTGCGAAGAACAGCCGTTCGATCACGCGGGTTTCCAGCGATGGCTTCAGGTCGCGAGGATCGAAGAAGTCGTACTCGATCGCGTAGCCCGGCCGCGTGAGGTGCGCGTTCTCGAATCCGCGAATGCTGCGCACGAACTCGTACTGGACATCAAAGGGCAGGCTGGTGGAGATGCCGTTGGGGTAGATCTCGTGGGTTCCCAGCCCTTCGGGCTCCACGAAAATCTGGTGCGAGGTCTTGTCGGCAAATCGGACAACCTTGTCCTCAACCGAGGGGCAGTAGCGCGGCCCGACGCCCTCGATCACCCCCGTAAACATCGGAGAGCGGTCGGTCGCGGCGCGGATGATGTCGTGAGTGCGCTCGTTCGTCTGCGTAATGAAACAATTAACCTGCTGCGGGTGATCACTGACCCTCCCCAGAAACGAGAACACCGGAGTGGGCTCGTCGCCGGGCTGTGCCACCATCGCCGAATAGTCGAGTGTCCGGCCATCGATCCGTGGCGGCGTGCCCGTTTTCAGGCGCCCGACGCGCAACGGCAGCTCCCGAAGGCGCGCGGCCAGGCGGTTCGAGGGCGGGTCGCCCGCCCGACCGCCCTGGTAGTTATCCAGCCCTACGTGGATGCGCCCCCCCAGAAATGTCCCGACCGTCAGCACTACCGCACGGGCTTCGAAGGCAATGCCTGTCACGGTCACCACGCCACCGACCCGGTTCCCTGCGACGATCAGGTCCGCCGCCTCCTGCTGGAACAGGCTCAGGTTCGGCTGATTCTCGAGCGTCGAGCGGATCGCCTGCCGATAGAGCTGCCGGTCGGCCTGTGCGCGCGTCGCGCGCACCGCCGGGCCCTTGCTGGCATTGAGCATGCGGAACTGGATTCCGGCCCTGTCCGTGGCTCGGGCCATCGCCCCGCCCAGGGCGTCGATCTCCCGCACCAGATGCCCTTTGCCGATGCCGCCGACCGCGGGATTGCAGCTCATCTGTCCCAGGGTCTCGATGCTCTGAGTGAGCAGCAGCGTGCGCGCGCCCATGCGGGCGGCAGCCAGCGCGGCCTCTGTGCCGGCGTGGCCGCCGCCAATGACGATTACGTCAAACGGGCGGGCGAAACGCATGATGAGCGGTATACCTCAAGGGGAATCGGGTGTGGCGCGATATAACGGGTGCTTGAATCCGGGGTTGACGTATTTTAGACGTTCGTAACCGAACGGGGCGTCGTATCTGCCTTATCCTCCGCTCCCGCGTGACTCCCCTTATTTCAACCGCGCTGCTTCTCAGCCTCACCCTCCTGACCGGCGCAGTCCATGCAGCCTCGGATGGGCCCGCGCCGACGCCCGCAGGGCTGACGCTGACGCCCTGCCAGCTCGAGCACCCGGAGCACATCCTCTCGGTGTCCGCGGAATGCGGTGAGCTGAGCGTCCCGGAGAACCCGGCGCAGCCCGCCGGCCGGAAGATCAATCTGTACGTAGCCCGTGTGGCGGCGATCAACAAGCACAAACGGTCCGACCCGCTCTTCGTGCTGGCCGGCGGCCCGGGCATGGCGGCGACGACCTTCTACACGACCGTGGCTCCCGCGTTTGCGCGAATCCATCGCGATCGCGACATCGTGCTCGTCGACCAGCGGGGAACGGGACACTCGAACGCGCTGAATTGTGAGCTCAGTGACGATCTCGTAGCCCAGGAGACGGACGCCCAGATCGTCGCCGAAGCCCAACGCTGCCTGAAAGAGACCCGCGCGCACGCGGACGTCGCGTACTACACGACCAGCGTAGCCGTTGGCGACCTGGACGCAGTACGCGCCGCGCTCGGCTATGACAGGATCAATCTCTATGGCGGGTCCTATGGAACGCGGGTGGCGCAACACTACCTCCGGCGCTACCCGACCCGCTCGCGAACCGTGATTCTCGATGGCGTGGTCCCACCCACTATGGCGCTGGGACCCACCGTTGCCCTGGATGCCGAGAGCGCGCTCCTGAGCATCCTGGCCCGGTGCACGGACGAGCCCGATTGCAAGGCGCGCTTCGGCGATCCCACCAACGACTATCGCAAGTTGAGCGCGCAGCTGCGTTCGCAGCCGGTCCCGATCACGATCGCCGACCCCACGACAGGGGAGGCCTCCAAGCTCGAACTGTCGACGCTCCAGCTCGCCACCGTGCTGCGCTTGACGACCTACACCCCGCAGGAAGCCGCTCTGCTGCCGCTCATCCTGCACCAAGCCACCGAGAGCGGTGACTTCAAGCCCCTCGCGACACAGTATCTGCTGGTCAGCCGCTCGGTCGGCGACGAGCTCTCCTACGGGATGCACAACAGTGTCGTATGCGCAGAGGATGTGCCGTACTACGACTCCGCAAAGATAGACAGGCAGCGCCTGGAACAAACCTACCTGGGCACCGCCGCCGTAGACGGTCTGCGCGACATCTGCCAGGTATGGCCACGCGGACCCATGGACAAGGACTTCCATGAGCCGCTGCACTCGGACGTGCCCGCGCTGCTGCTCTCGGGGAGCGATGACCCCGCGACGCCGGCAGCAGACGCTGAGAAAGCACTGCACGGGTTCTCGAACGGCCTGCATGTCATCCTGAAGGGCTTCGGGCACGGACAGCTGGTGGCTCCCTGTGTGGATCGGATCATGGCGCGTTTCATCGACACGGCCACCGTGACGGGACTGGACGTTTCCTGCACATTGCGCGACAAGCCCACCCCCTTTTTTACGTCATTGAACGGCCCTCCACCGTGATCGAAGCGACTGGGCTGAAGAAGCGTTTCGGTGCAGTCGAAGCGATCCGCGACGTCAGTCTGCGCGCGCTCGACGGCCGGATCACGGGCCTGCTGGGGCCCAACGGGGCTGGCAAATCGACGACGCTCCGCGTTCTCTATACGGTGCTGCCACCTGACGGTGGAGATGCTTTGGTGGATGGGGTCAGCGCTGTGCGCGATCCACTCGAGGCACGCCGCCGCATCGGCGTACTGCCACACTCAGCCGGTATCTACCCGAATCTCACCGCGCGGGAAAACATCGCCTATTTCGGCGAGCTGCATGGACTATCGCGCGCCGAACGGGACACCCGCGCGGCGCAGATGATCAGCCTGCTGGAGATGGAGGAGTTCGCCGACCGCAGAGCCAAGGGCTTTTCCCAGGGGCAGCGAGTCAAGACCGCGCTCGCGCGCGCACTCATCCATCGACCGAGAAACGTACTGCTCGATGAGCCAACGAACGGACTGGACGTGATGGCGGTACGCAGTCTGCGACGCCTGCTCGGTAAGTTGCGTGATGAGGGGCATTGCGTCCTTTTTTCCAGCCACGTCATGCAGGAAGTCGGCGCTCTCTGCGATGAGGTCGTCGTTATCGCGCACGGAAGGGTGGTCGCCAGCGGCACGCCAGCCGACATCCAGGCGCGCACAGGCGAGCCAACGCTGGAGGACGCCTTCGTGCGTCTCATCGGCACCGGCGAGGGGTTGGTTTGATGATGGCCGGCTGGCGCACCGCTTGGGCGGCGATCATGGCGGTGTTCCGCAAGGAGTTCCGCGAAAATTTGCGTGATCGGCGCACCGTCACCACAGCGCTCATTGTCGGTCCATTGTTCGGGCCTCTGCTCTTCGCGGCCGCTCTGTCGCTGACAATTCAACGCGGCGATGCGTCGGCGGACAAACCCGTGAAACTGGCAGTCATGCACGCGGAGCGTGCGCCGAACCTTCTTGATTTCATGCGCCAGTATTCCGTGACAGTCGAGCAGGTGAACTTCGACGATGCTGGCGCGCGCCGGGCCGTGGCAGAGCGCCGCTATCCGATGGTGCTGAGCGTCAGTGGCGACTTCGGGGCACGGCTCGCAGGAGGTGAGCCGGCAACTGTGAGTCTGTACACCGATGCCTCGGATGACTCGAACGGGCGAGAGGTGGGTCGTGTGCGTGCGATCCTGAATCAGTACGACTCGACCCTGGCTCGCATGCGCGTGATGCTGCGCGGCGTCGACCCGCTGGTTCTCTCTCCAATAGTCATAGAGAGCATTGACGTATCAACGCCCGCAAGCCGCGCCGTCCTGCTCCTTGGGACGTTCAGCTACCTGGTGGTGGTGACCATGCTCATGGGTGGCATGTACCTCGCCATTGACGCGACCGCGGGGGAACGGGAGCGCGGCTCTCTCGAGCCGCTGCTCACGGTACCGGTGCGGCGTGAGCACCTGATCTATGGAAAGATCCTGACGGCCTGCGCGTACATGACGCTGTCTCTCGTCTTGACTGTCGCAGTGTTCGCCATCGCGCTCAAACCCGTCGATCTGGCGCGCTTCGGCATGACGCTCAACCTGGGTCCGCTCGTGGCCGTGAAGATTCTGCTGTGCTGCTTGCCGCTGGTGCCCGTCGGCGCCGGGCTGATGACGATCGTTGCTTCCTTCACGCGCAGCTACCGTGAGGCGCAGACCTACCTCGGTCTGGTACTGGTGATTCCGACACTGCCGCTGGTGTTTGCCGGCGTCATGGGCCTGCGGCCGACAGCGAAGCTCATGGCCGTTCCCTCCCTCAGCCAGCATTTTCTGATCACCAGCCTGCTGCGGGACGAGCCGATTTCGACGGCCTACCTGGCCCTGTCAGTGGGAGTGACCCTGCTCGTCGGCGCTTTGCTCGTGCGCATCGCCGGACACCTCTACCATCGCGAGGCCCTGCTGGGCTGACGTTCGCGCTGCCAGTACCGAGACGGCCCGAGCCAGATGCGCATCCGCAAACTGTCGCGCTTCAATCTCGAATCGGTTGTTCCAGTAGCCGTGACGCAGACACTCTACGAGGTAGCGCGGGGTCGTCAGCTCGCCGGGTTCCCACTGCCTGAGGACGTGGCAGTACTCGTGAAGCATCAGCCAGGGGTTCTCGAAGAAGTCCTGTCCGCTGCCACGAAGGTAGATACGCCGCGGACGCGTCGTGGCGACCGCGCGGATGTGTAGACGCGCAAACAGCGAATGCTCGAATATCTGCACGTGACGGACGCTCTCACCGAAGGCCTCCTCCAGGCAATCGGCTACGCTCGCGGGCAACGAAACGGCGCGTCCCATGGCAGTCAGTATGATCTATACCATCGGACATTCAAATCATCCGGCCGAGCGCTTCATCGAGCTGCTGCGCCAACACGAAATCGGTGCGCTGGCAGATGTTCGCTCCATGCCCTTCAGCCGCTTCAACCCTCAATTCAACCGGGAGCGGCTCGCGGCGTCACTCCGCGAAGCCGGCATCCAATACACCTTTCTGGGGCAGGAGCTCGGGGCACGCCCCAAGGAGGGCGAATTCTACGAGGGCGACCGCGTCAGCTACGCGAAGCTCGCTCGCTGGAAACCCACGTTCAGCTGATGCAGCGGCTCAATCCGGACCCCCAAGCTGCTTTACCATTCGGTAGTTGACGAAGGACTGGCCTCGGACAGCCACTGTCTGTTCGGCGATGAGTTGGAAGCCATGACGCTCGAAGAAGGGGCGCGCAGTGATGCTGGCCTCGGTGCGCAGCCGCCGCGCGCCGCGCCCAAGAGCCGCGAGCTCGAGGTGCTCCAGAAGGGCAGTGGCCACGCCTTTCCTTTGATGGGCAGGATGGACGTACAGCATGTCCAGATGGTCCTGGCTTTCCAGCTCGATGAAACCGACTACTTCCGACTCCACTTGCGCCACCCAGGCCTGCCGCGTCTCGTACCGTTTCGTCCAGGTTGCGGAGTCGATCTCATCCGGCGCCCAGGCCATCACCTGATCCTGCGTGTAGTCACGGCGCGCGACCGTGCGGACCGACGCACGAAAAATTTCGATCACCGCAGGAACGTCGGCACGGCGCAGGCTGCGGACCGCAACCGCCCCGGCCGTCATTTCCCGATGCAGAAGCTGGAGAAGATGCGCCCAAGCAGATCGTCACTGCTGAACTCCCCGGTGATCTCATTCAGCGATTGCTGAGCCAGCCGGAGCTCTTCGGCGACGAGCTCGCCAGCGCGGCGCTCGCGAAGTAGCCGTGCAGCATCGTCGACTCGCACGCGGGCGCGAGAGAGGGCATCCAGGTGCCGTTGCCGCGCAGATACAGTCCCTGCGTCGAGCGTCTGAAACCCCATGCAGAGCTTCAGATGCGCGCGAAGCTCGCTCATTCCCTCGCCCGTCAGGGCAGACAGGGTTACGCGAGGCGGACCGGAGTACGTGTCCACGACCGGAATCCCGGTCGTGAGATCGCACTTGTTGAATACGAGTGTGACAGGCACGTCAGATGGGAGCCGCGCCCGCTCGTCCGTGTACGCTCTTGCCGCGGGATCCGTAACAGCATCGAGGACGAACAATACGCGATCGGCGCGGCGCATCTCCACCTGCGCACGGCGGATCCCTTCTTCTTCCACTTCGTCGCCACCTTGCCGCAGTCCCGCGGTATCGAGCACATGCAACGGCATGCCGTCGATATCGATGCGCTCACGCACGATGTCACGCGTGGTGCCGGGAATGGGGGTGACGATCGCCGCGTCGTAGCCTGCGAGCCGGTTGAGAAGGCTGGACTTGCCTGCGTTGGGCCGGCCGGCGATCACGACGGTCATGCCTTCCCGCAGCAGTCGTCCCTGCCGCGCACACTGCTCGACGCCGTCGAAATGTTCCTGCACGGTCGCGAACCGGTGCTGGAGTTGCTCATCCGCCAGGAAGTCGACCTCTTCCTCGGGGAAGTCGATAGCTGCCTCGACGTAGGTACGGAGCTCGATCACGGCGTCAGTAAGGCCGCGCACCATGTTCGAGAACTCGCCCTGCAGGGAGCGCATCGCAGCCCGGGCCGCTTCGCGCGAGCCGGCGTCGATCAGGTCTGCGATGGCTTCGGCCTGGGCGAGGTCGAGCTTGTCGTTGAGAAACGCGCGTTGTGTGAATTCACCTGGCTCTGCGCGGCGCGCGCCGAGCTCGAGGACTCGCGCGACGAGTGCCTCGAGCACGAGCGGTCCCCCATGCCCATGCAGCTCCAGCACGTGCTCGCCGGTGTATGAATGCGGGGCGGGGAAAAAAATCGCCAGACCTGCGTCGATCGGCTCGTGGTGCGTATCCACGAATCGGGCGAAGGTCGCATGCCGTGGCGGCGGAAGCTCACCGAGCAGCACGGCCGCAATCTCAGGCGTCTTGACCCCGGAGATCCGGACTATGCCAATACCGCCTCGGCCTGGCGGTGTTGCCGCAGCCACGATGGTGTCGGGGTGACTCATCCTGGAGCCTTTTTATCACCCCTGGACTCCAATTATCACCCCGCGGACGCACTCAGGCGCGCTTGGCCGCCGTGTTGCCGATGATGCGGCGGTTGATGTTCCACTGCTGCGCAA
>CAZLYG010000153.1:0-10568 GCA_964563075.1 uncultured Steroidobacteraceae bacterium
GTCGCCCCCGGTGCCGACGAGTTCGCTCCCGTCGCCGCCGCCTGGTTTCGCGATTTGCAGGCACGCATCTGCGCGGCGTTCGAGTCTTTCGAGCCCGTGACCCGTTTCGAGCCCCGCGCCTGGAGCAAGCCGCCCGGACACCGCCTCCAAGGTGGTGGCGAGTCCCGGCTGATGCGCGGCAGTGTGTTCGAAAAGGTCGGCGTGAACGTGAGCCACGTCTGGGGTGTATTCCCGCAGCAGGCGTGGGGTCAGGTCGCCGGAGCCGCGGAATCGGAAGGCCGATTTGTCGCCTGCGGCATTTCGCTCGTCGCGCACATGTGCAATCCCTACGTCCCCGCGGTCCACATGAATCTGCGCTATCTGCGGACCAGCCGCGCCTGGTTTGGCGGCGGGTCCGATCTGACTCCTACATTCCCGTTCGCGGCGGACACCGCGGCGTTCCACGACGCCCTGCGGGGAGCCTGCGATTCCTACCGTCCCGGGGCCTACGCGGAATTCAAGGCCTGGTGCGACCGCTACTTCTATCTGCCGCACCGGCAGGAGCCCCGCGGTGTCGGCGGCATTTTCTTCGACGATCTCGCGAGCGCGCAGCCGCAGGCGGACTTCGCATTCGTGCAGGCCGTGGGTGAAGCGTTTCTACGCGTCTATCCGCAGATCGTGGCGCGGCGCAAGGACACTCCGTTCGATGCGGAAGCCCGCGACCGCCTGCTCGTCAAGCGCGGGCGCTACGTCGAGTTCAATCTTGTGTACGATCGAGGCACGAAGTTCGGATTCAGTACCGATGCCGATCCTGAGGCCTATCTGATGAGTCTGCCGCCGCTGGTGCGGTGGTGAGTCCCAGCCGTTGCACCTGCTGACGCAACCAACTCGTCGGCCGCTCCCAGAACAGTCCGCCGGCAGGCTGCGACCGCGCCGCGCTCCATCGGGAGCTCAACACCTCCGCGATCGCCTCGATCGTCTCGTCGGGCTGCCACAACGCCCATGTATTTCTCATCCCCACTCGCCATGCTCCTTCCCTCGTCACCTCAAGAGATGAGCGCTCGAGGGCGTCTCGAGTTCCAACAAAAAGTGTCGCCTCAGCGCGACGCGCGGCGCAGCATGCATGAGTGGCATGACGGTTTAGAGTCGGTTCAGGTTTTTGTCATATCTCATGAGATCGCGCCGCCGCGGTGCCGCGGATATGCGCCGCCGGAGAATTGGCAGTCATCGGCTGAAACAGGCGACAATGGCCGCGTGTGTCATTACTGCCGCAGCTCCGAGCGGGTCCCGGCGAGTCAGGGTCGAACGCCGCAATGAATGCGCCCTCGCGAGTTCTCTCATCTGTCGCCAGCGGTCCCGCCCGGCGCGATCCGGCCAAGGGCCTCCCCACGAATGCATTGTTCCGGCTGCTGGCCGAGAGCTGGCCCGGTGGCGTGATCCTTCTCGACCGTGAGCTCAGCGCAATCTGGATGAACGCGCAGGCGGCCGCGCTGACTGGGCAGACTGCGGGAGAGCTCGCGGCGGTGCCATGGACCGAGTTGGCCCTTCCATGGCCGGCCGATGAGGAGCTGAGCACGCGGCTGCTTGTGGGAGAGCGTCTGCAGCTCGAAGACAGGCAGGCAAGCAGGCAGCGCCGCCTTTCGGGGACCCTCATTCCGTTGCAGGAACCAGGTGCCGAGGTGAGCGCGGTTGCCTGCCTGCTGACGGAAAGCGAGCCCGCTCCACGACCCGAGGTGGATTACGCCGCCAGTCAACGCCGCCTCGAGGCTGCGCTCGAGAGCGCACAAGGCGGAATGTGGGACCTGGACCTGACACAGCGCGCTGCACGCCGCACCGAATCCTACTTTCGGATGCTGGGGGATGATCCCCATGACGAGCCCGTGGGCGTGAGCTCGTGGCGCGCTCGGGTTCATCCGGATGATCTGCAGCGTGTCGAGAGCACGGCCCAGGCAGTGATCGAGGGACGTCGGCCTTTCTACGAAGCGGAGTACCGCTATCGGCATGCAGATGGCTCATGGCGCTGGCTGCTCGATCGGGGACGTGTGACCGACCGCGACGCCACTGGCAAGGCAACGCACATGGTGGGCTTCGTGGTCGACATCACCGAGCGGGTGCGGACGCAGCAGGCTCTGCGACAGAGCGAGTTCCGTTATCGCACCGTCGCCTCCCTGGCGCCGGGCTTCGTGTTCGAGCATGGGCTCAGTCCGGAGGGCATGCCGCAGCCGGATTGGGCCAGCGAGGGCGTCGAAGCCGTGTTTGGCTGCACCTACGAGGAGCTGTCCAGACATGGCGGCTGGCTCGATCTGATCGACGAGGCGTATCGGCCGATCGCGATTGAACGGCAGGCGCGCCTGGCGCGGGGCGAGCCCCAGAGCGGCGAGACCAAGATTCGCAACGTGCACGGCGAGGTCAAATGGCTGCAGGTGAGCATGCTCCCGGTGCGCGATGCCCAGACCGGTCGCGTGACCGGCGTTCTCGGCTCAGCCTACGACATCACGATCAGCAAGATGGCAGAACAGGCGCGGCTGCAGTCCGAAGCGGTCCTGCGCGCAGTGACCCAGAATACGCCCGACTGGCTGTTCCTGGTCGATGAAAGCCTCATCGTACGTTTCGTAAATCGATCCTTCGGCCCGCACGCGCCGGCCGCGATGATCGGCCAACGGCTCCTCGACTTCGTTCCTGAGGAGCATCGCGGCAGTCTCGAGGAGTTGTATCTGCGGGTGTTCGCCTCGGGAAGGCCGGGTCAGATCGCGGTGCGTCAGGTTGACGCAGACGGCCATTCCTCGCATCACGAGCATCGCGTGGTGCCCGTCATGGAGGCGGGCAACGTCCGCTCGCTCACCGTCGCTGTGACGGACGTGACTGAACGCCAGTCGCAACAGGATGCCATGCGCACTCAGGCGCGCATTCTGGAGACGATGCAGGAGGGGGTCGTGCTGATCGACGCCTCGAGCGATATCGTGAAGCTCACCAACCCGATGTTCGTCAGGATGTTCGGCTACGACTCGAAAGAGGAGTTGCTGGGTCGATCAGCCGAGTCACTGTTCAACACGCGTGTGCTGCAGCGTTCGCGTGCAGGCGGGCTTCTCGCGACGGACACGACACCCACGGATGTGCTGCCGATGGAGCTGGAGTGTACGCGCAAGGACGGCTCGCGATTCGTCGCTGCGTGTGTGCTTACTCCGCTGCGGATGGCAGGTGCGAATCACTGGCTCGCGGTGTTCAACGATGTGACGGAACGCAAGCGTCTGGAGCGCGAAATCATCGAGATCTCCAATCGCGAGCAACAGCGCATCGGCAGCGATCTCCACGACGGGCTTGGACAGGAGCTCACCGGGATTGCGCTGATGCTCAAGGGTGTCGTGGCGCAGCTGCGCAAGGAGGGCTCCGCTGCCAGATCGGACGTCGAAGACGTCATCACCCTGGTGAACAACGCGGTGGAAGGCACGCGAGCGCTGGCGCGAGGACTATCCCCGGTAAGCGGGGAACGCGGAGTGCTGACAGCAGCCCTTCAGGCCCTCGCCACGCGAGCCAGCGAAAGATACGGCGTCCGCGTCGAGCTGGATACTGATCCGGACGAGGTCCTGCGAATGAGTGAGACCGCGGCGACCCACGTCTATCGCATCGTGCAGGAAGCTCTCACGAACGTCATTCGCCACAGCTCGGCATCGGAAGTGGAAATCCGCCTGTATGCCTCGGCGGGCGACCTGCACCTGACCGTGGATGACAACGGGCGCGGTTTCTCACAGCCCGATCTCGAGAGTCCTGGCGGCCTCGGGCTGAAAATCATGCAGTATCGTACGCAGATGCTGGGTGGGGAGTTGATGATCGATACCGGCGTACGCGCAGGCGCCTCGATTCACTGCTCCTTCCCGATGGCGACGATACCGAGCGAGGAGAGCTGAGATCCATGAAGATCTCAACCCGAGCACCTGCCACCGGGCCGCAACGGCGCGTTCTCATCGTGGACGATCACCCCATCGTGCGCCAGGGTCTGCGCCGGATGATCGAGCCGGAGCCCGATCTCGTGGTTTGCGGTGAAGTGCAGACGGAGCGCGAGGCGCGAGCGGCGATCCGCGCACTGTCTCCGGACATCGTGATCGTCGATATCTCTCTTGCTCAAGGCGACGGGCTGGAGCTCGTGCGCGACGTCCATGCGCAGCGGCCCGAGCTGCCGATGCTGGTGCTGTCGATGCACGATGAGCTGATCTATGCCGAGCGGCTGCTGGCTGCGGGCGCGAGCGGCTATATCATGAAGCACGCGGCATCCGATCAGCTGCTGATTGCCTTGCGTCAGGTGCTGAGCGGTGATGTCTATCTCAGTGAGTCCCTTGCTGCGAACCTGGGTCGTGGTGGAATGCAGGGCACTTCCGGTGGCCCCGGCTCCGCGGACCCGATCGAGCGCCTCAGCAATCGCGAGCTGCAGGTGCTGAGCCTTATCGGCCGCGGGCAGTCCTCGCGTGAGGCGGCAGACTCGCTCGGACTCTCCGTGAAGACGGTGGAGACGCATCGCCAGAGCCTCAAGCGCAAGCTCAATCTCCTCACCAACGCGCAGTTGCTGCAATACGCCATCAACTGGTACGCCAGCGGGAGCAACAAGCCCTCGACCTGAGGGCGCGGCGCGGCCCACTCACACCAGGGGCTTGCGCAGCCAGTCAGGCTCCGGAAGCTGAACGAACGCCTCGCGCAGCGCGTCACTCCACCGGTCCCGCAACCCGTGGAAGTACTCGTTCTCCGCATCGATGTTGATATGCCGTGCGACCTCGAACCGATCGCGCTTGACGATCACCAGATCCAGAGGCAGCCCCACGGACAGATTGGAGCGAATAGTGGAGTCCATCGAAACCAGCGCCGCCTTGGCGGCCTCGTTCAGACTGCTGCTGCGCCGGATCACGCGGTCGATGATGGGCTTGCCGTACTTGGACTCGCCGATCTGAAAGTAGCTGGTATCCGGTGTGGCTTCGACGAAGTTGCCGGCCGAGTAGATGCTGAACAGGCGCGGCGCCTCACCGCGAATCTGGCCGCCCAGGATGAGGCTCGCATTGAACTCGACGCCGAAATCCTTGAGTGCCGCAGCATCACGGCGGTAAGTCTCGCGCAGGGCGGCGCCGACACAGCTGGCGGCTTCGAACATGTTCGGGCACGTGAACAGGCTCTGCCGTGCATCGGGAGCTTCGATCTGCTCGCGCAGCAGGCTCGTCGTGGCCTGTGTGATCGCCAGGTTGCCCGCTGTCTGAATGACGAACACGCGCTCGCCGCGCCGCTCGAACACGAATGTTTTCCGGAAGGTGTTGATCTGGTCGACACCCGCGCTGGTTCTGGAATCGGACAGGAAAACCAGGCCCGTATCCAGCAGCATGCCCACGCAATAGGTCATGGAAGCTTTTCAATCCTCTGCAGTTGTCTGTCATTGACCATCGAAACGGGTGGCCGTCACACTGACGTTCATCGCTTCACGGCCTCCGCCCCGACGCATTCCGCGCACGGGTGCCGCGTCCAGGTAGTCGCGCCCTACGGCTAGGCGGCAATGAGCCAGGCTCGCCGGGCTCAGGTGGGTGACGTCGATCCCGAGCCAGGCCCTGGACTCCTCCACCCACGCATCTGCCCACGCATGGCTGGCCGTTTCGCGGCCGTCCTCGGAGCAGATGTAGCCGCTGACATATCTTGCCGGTATCCCCAATGCGCGACAGCAGGTGATAAACACATGCGACTGGTCCTGGCACACGCCCTGGCCCGCGGCGAGCGCGGTCGCGGCAGAGTCCTCGACGCTCGTAGTGCCGGGCTTGTACCGAACGCGTTCGCGCACTGCGGCGGCGAGCGAGTAGAGGCGGTCGCGCAGTGATTTGCCGTGCATGTGGCTCTCGGCCAGAGCAAGAATCTCTTCGTTGGGGGCCGTCAGCGGAGTGGTGGCCAGATAGGCCAGCGGTGCAAGCGTACCCTCATGACGCACCCATTCATCCGAGCTCACGATCTCTACCACGCCACTGACGACGATGGCCATCTCGCGATGCGGCTCCTCGAAGGTGAGGAGGTGCGTGATGTTGCCGTGGGCGTCCAATTGTTCAGTCCGTCGACCGGGCGCCTGGATGGTCCAGGACAGGGTGCGCTGGGCACCTTCCAGACGTGGCGTCAGGCGCAGCTTCTGCGCCGTGTACTTTACGGGCTCCTCGTACGTGTAGGCCGTCTTGTGGAGGATGCGCAACTGCATGACTGGTCCCCTGCTAGGAGGTGCCCGAAGGGACGAGGAAATCGTTGGCGATGCGCTGACCGAGGTCGCGCAGACGCGCCTGAAAGCGGTCCAGCAGAGCGGGGATCCCGTCCGCGATCAGCTCCTCGAAGCGTCCGAAGTGGAATTGGGCGTGCAGCTCGCCGACCCTTCGCAGGGTCTCGGTGGACTGGCTGTTCGCGACCGACGCCAGGTCGGATTGCAACTCGTCCAGGCAGCGGTGGACGCTCTGCGGCATGTCATCGCGCATGAGCAGCATTCGTGTGACGCGGATGGGCGTCACGCTGTCGCGATATAGCCGACGGAAGATCTCGAACGCCGACATCGCCCGCAGCAACACAGCCCATTCCGAGGCTTCCGCCAGCAGTCGCTCACCGCGGCCGCCCGGATCGCGCCATCTCGACTCCAGCAGGCGCGTCGTGTTGTCGGCGCGTTCTATGAACGTGCCGATGCGGTTGAAATATAGAGCCTCATCGCGCAGCAGCGTGCCGGAGGTCACGCCGCGGGTCAGGTGGGCTCTGTATTTCACCCACTCCAGGAACTCGCCGCGTGCCGCTTCGGGCATGCTGGAATTGAAGGAGAGAGACTCCAGATAGGTCGAGTTCAGCGTCTCCCACATGTCGGAAGTGATCGTGCCGCGCACGGCACGCGCATTCTCGCGCGCAGCGCGCAGGCATTGCAGGATGCTGCCCGAGTGATTGCGGTCGAACGCCAGGAAATCGAAAGCCGCGCGCGGCGTCGTGGTCGGTCCATGCAGCGCCGCAAAATCCTTCTCGAGTCCCAGTGACACCAACGTTGCCTGCCAACCCTGCAGTACCGCCTCAGGAGCACGCGGCAGGAGCGACAGTCGTTGGTGCGCATCGATCATGCGCGCCATGTTTTCCGCACGCTCCAGGTAGCGCGACATCCAGTACAGGTGATCGGCGGTACGGCTGAGCACTTCAGGCTCCAGGCGACGCTGCTGCTTCACGGCCGCCACGCACGTGGTGGTGATCACCCAGGACCCACGTGTCCTTCGTTCCGCCGCCCTGGGACGAATTGACGACCAATGAGCCTTCGCGCAGCGCGACGCGGGTCAACCCACCCGGGACGATCGTGATCTCCCGGCCTGACAGCACAAACGGCCGCAGATCGATATGTCGTGGCGCCAATCCCGCCGCCACAAACGTCGGCGACGTGGACAGGGCCAGCGTGGGTTGGGCGATATAGCGCTCCGGATGGGCCTTGATCCGCGCGCGAAACTCTTCGATCTGAGCACGACTCGAAGCAGGGCCGATCAGCATGCCGTACCCGCCGGCGCCGTGAACCTCCTTGACCACCAGCTCGGAGAGGTGGTCCAGCACGTAAGCGCGATCCTCGGGCTTGCGCAACATCCAGGTGCGTACGTTCGCAAGGAGAGGTTCTTCGGACAGATAGAAACGCACCATGTCGGGCACATAGGGATAGATCGACTTGTCGTCAGCGACGCCCGTCCCGATGGCGTTGGCAATCGTGACGTGCCCCGCACGATAGACGGTCAGCAGTCCCGGTACGCCGAGCGTCGAGTCGGGCCGGAATGACAGCGGGTCCAGGAAGTCGTCATCGATCCGCCGGTAGACCACATCGACGCGCTGCGGTCCCTGCGTCGTGCGCATGTACAGGATGTCCTCGCGTACGAACAGGTCCTGGCCTTCGACGAGCTCGATTCCCATCTGCTGAGCCAGGAAAGCGTGCTCGAAATAAGCACTGTTGAAGGCCCCGGGAGTCATCAGCACCACGGTTGGGTCCGCCGCTCCCACCGGGGCGACGCTCTTGAGATTCTCCAGGAGCACGTCCGGGTAATGCTCGACAGGAATGACCGAGTGGCGCGCGAACAGCTCGGGAAACAACCGCATCATCATCTTGCGGTTCTCGAGCATGTACGACACACCCGACGGAACCCGCAGATTGTCCTCGAGAACGCAAAAGCTCCCGTCATGGTCTCTGACCACATCGATACCGCCGATGTGGGCGTACATCCCGCCAGGGACCTCCACGCCTTGCATCTCGGGGCGATACTGCGCGTTGCACAAGACCTGCTCCGCAGGGATCACACCCGCCTGTAGAATTCGCTGGTCGTGGTAGATGTCCGCGATGAATGCATTCAGCGCACGGACGCGTTGCTTCAGGCCCGCTTCGAGGCGGGCCCATTCATCGTCCGGCACAATGCGAGGAACGATGTCGAACGGAATCAGCCGCTCCGTGCCGGTATTCTCGCCGTGCACGGCGAAGGTAATGCCGACACGATGGAAGAGCGCATCAGCTTCCGTGCGCTTCTGCGCAAGGAGCTCAGGCGGCTGCTCCTCCAGCCAGTTCCAATATCGCTGGCAGTGAGCGCGAGGCGCACCCGCCGCATCCAGCATCTCGTCGTACGGGCTGGCACGCACGCTACCCCCTCGAGCGTTGAAAGGTCCCCGGGGTACCTAAGCGAGATCCGTGCCAGAGCTATTCCATCCGTATCCTCAAGGGCTTACGCTCACACCCATGATTCTGAGAGAACCCGGCCGCCCAAAAACGGTGCGTGCGGCGCACCACGGCCGCTCATGACGCACAGCCCGAGCCGATCGCCCATCGCGCCGGGGTTGCTGGAGTGGCACGCCCGCCAGGGCCGCCACGATCTCCCTTGGCAGCACAACCGGACACCTTATCGGGTGTGGGTCTCCGAGATCATGCTGCAGCAGACCCAGGTTGCAACGGTCATTCCGTATTACCAGCGCTTCATGGAGCGCTTCCCGACGGTGCGAGCGCTCGCCGATGCACCCGTCGATGATGTCCTGCATCTGTGGTCCGGCCTTGGCTACTATGCACGGGCCCGCAATATGCATCGCGCGGCAGTGCAGGTGCGGGACACATTCAACGGTGAATTCCCCAGCAGCTTTGCCGAAATCGAGAGCCTGCCCGGCATCGGGCGTTCGACGGCCGGGGCGATCCTTGCATTGAGCCGCGCCGAGCGCTTCCCCATTCTCGATGGGAATGTCAAGCGAGTGTTGTCGAGATATTTCGGAGTGAAAGGAACTCCATCGCAGAGTGCGTTCATCGAGCGCCTGTGGGAGCTGTCCGATAGATGCACGCCCGAGGAGCAGGTCGATACCTACACGCAGGCGATCATGGATCTCGGTGCGACGCTGTGCACCAGGCACAAGCCACTGTGCGCCTGCTGTCCGCTGACCGAAGAATGTTTTGCGCGCGCCACGGGACGCCAGCACGAGTTTCCTGCGCCGCGCCCACAGCGATCGCGGCCGACGCGCAAAGTGTTCATGGTCGTGGCGGTACTCGGCGATGGCGGTGTGTTGCTCGAGAGGCGGCCGGAGAGCGGAATCTGGGGCGGATTGTGGTGTCTGCCTGAATTCGAGACGGCCTCGGCGGCGAGCAGCTACATCAAGCAGGAACTGCGCGATGTGAGGGAGGAACCCAAAGCGCTGAGCTGCGTGGAGCATGCGTTCACGCACTTCGATCTCGTCATTACACCGATGCTTGCGCCATGCGCCGGGCCAGCGGGGGTCATGGATGCTGCGCGGACGGTCTGGTATAACACCCGCGAACCGGCGCGCATCGGACTTCCGGCTCCGATCAAGTCGCTGCTGGAGGAGTTGACGTGCCCCGGATGGTTCAGTGCTGCATCCTGAAGCGCGAGGCGCCCGGCCTCGACCGGCAACCCTATCCCGGCGAGCTGGGCAAGCGCATTTATGAAAGCGTATCGAAAGAAGCCTGGGCACAATGGATGAAGCATCAGACGATGCTCATCAACGAATATCGTCTCACGCCGATCGAACCAAAGGCTCGCAAGTTCCTCGAAGGGGAGATGGAGAAGTTCTTCTTCGGCGCCGGCTCGCAGGCCCCGGAAGGATTTCAACCGCCGAAATAGCTCGCCCGTGCCGTCAGCCTGGCCCGGCGTGCGTTCGGCGAAGTCTGCGCCGTGGTCAACCTGGCAGGTGGCGGCGCGTTGGTTGTGTGACAGTTTCCCGGTGAGGAGCGCGCATGGAAGTTCAGCCCGGCACCCTGGCTCTCGACGGCCAAAACGATGAATCCTCCGCACGCAGACCCCTGCGCACGTGGGCGGGTCATGGTTCTGGCATTCCGTGCAGTGCCTGCGGAGCTGCCATCAACGAGAAGGACATCGAGTACGAGGTGGAGGTGTCGTCGGGGGGCGACGCGACGTTACATTTTCATTTCAATTGTTATCAGGACTGGATGGCGAGGCAGCGGGAAGCGGGCTAGAGGCGGATCAAGCCTCGCTTGTGCGCCACCGCAACGGCTTCCGTGCGGCTGATCGCGTCGAGCTTCGTCAGGATCGCCTTCACGTGGGTCTTGGCGGTGCCCTCGGTGATCTCCAGGCGCCGGGCGA
>CAZLYG010000154.1:0-10479 GCA_964563075.1 uncultured Steroidobacteraceae bacterium
CCGCTTCCTGGGAACGCAGGAACCGCTCCTGAGACTTGCGATAGGCATCGCGAGTACGGCGCATCTGCTCGCCGAGCCAGATGATCAGGCCGCAGGTCGCCGTGTACAGAGCCAGGCCGACAGAGGTGTGGATGCCATCGAGCGGCAGGGTCCCCAGGGGACGCCCGATCGTCAGCCCGATGCCGATGAGCCCCAGCAGCGCCGTCAGGACGGCCGGCGCCCACCCGGACAGCCAGACGGTCAGAGCGACAGCTCCCATGACGGTCGCATAGGGGGCGTCCGGGCCTACGAACGGGATGAGCAGCCAGCGGATAGCAATAGCCACCGCGGCGATGCCGATCGCGCTCGCATACTTCGCTGCAACGGACATGAGGGGCCGCCTTGCCCGCAAATGGCGGTGGAACCAGCTTGGCCGCTAGGGTGGACAAAGGTCTCGGTATTGGCAAGTCCCGGCGGTCAGGAATCCTGGGCGAGGTCTCACTGCGCGAAGGTGCCCCGCAGGTCTCGGTGCGCGAAGCTCCCCCGCAGATTTCGGCTCGCCCCTAATCCCCGCGGGGCGGTGTCCGTTTCTCCCATGCCCGCTTTTCCCCCACCCACGGAACGTCCTTGCCGCGCCAGATGTCCACGTGCAGCGTTTTGAGCCGCCATTCCTGGTCGGCATCCCTGGCTGCCAACGCGTTCCAGAGCCCCAGGCCGAACACGAAATTCTGATCCGTGAACACGTCGTGCTGCAGGATCGACCAGAAGGCGCGGATGCGGACCGCGCCGTCCTCGGGCCGCAGCAGCACCTGACTCATGCGGTGCTGGCGGCCGAGGTAGTTGTTCGGGTGCTCGTACCAGAGGAACTCGGTCAGCTTGCGGATGGCATCGCGGCCCTTGCACAACCCCGGCGGGTCGTGCTGGATCCAGCCGTCTGCGAAGAAACAGTCGACATAAGCCTCCACGTCCCCCGTGTCGAGCGCCCAGGCATAGCGGGCGATCAGGTCGTGCACCTCCAGGTGGTCTTCGACCGATATCTTCGCTCTCATGACACTTCAGCTCCCACGTGCAGGTTGGGACGCCGCCTGACCCCGGCGGCGGGCGGCGCCGTTCGTGCGATTCACCAGTTGCGGATCGCGATGGCGCGCTCCGGTCGTCGTGTCCACTCGTGTCTCCTGCGTCTGCGGTGTCGCGAACGCGTCGAGAAGAATCTGTCCGACCGCGTTCATGCGTCCGATCGGTCGGGGCGCCGGCGTGGTGCCCGCCACAAAACCCTGACGCTCGAGGGATTCGATGACGGCGGGGGCGCGGGTGATCACGTGTATCGGCACGTCCCACGAGGCACCCTCACCACTGACATTGGCCGCCGGCTGGTGGTCCCCGATGAGAATCAGGACGAGATTCTCATCCTCGCGCGCGGCCAGGTAGCTGGCAAACATGTCGAACGAATAGCGCAGCGAGGCGGCGTAGCTGTGGCCCATGTCAGTCCACGCAGGTGTCTGGGTGATGGAGCGCTTCACGTCCGCCGCGTCGAAGGGCGTAGCGCCGAGGACGCGCTCCCAGTCGCTCTGCAGAGGCGGAGTGGGGCGGAAGGGCATGTGGGTGTTGATGGTGGGAAACAGGACGAACAGCGGGCGTCGCGGTTGGGGCTGGATCTCACGCGCGTCCAGTCGGGCGAGGGAGAACTGGTCGGGAATGCGCCACCAGCCGAATTCGGGCCCGCGGTAGTTGAGCCTTGCGGCATCATACAGCGCATCGAACCGATAGAACGACCCTTCCGGCCAGCGCTCGCGCGTGCCGGGCATATCGGCGACCACCCGGTAGCCGTGTTGCTTGAAGAACGAGGCCAGCGTCGGCCGCTCCTGGGTCAGCAGCAGGGCATATCGATCCGGGTCGCCGACGTCGATGCCGGACATGAGACTGGAATGTGCCAGCCACGAGCCGCCCCCGAATGTCGGGGAGGTCACGAAGGCGGACACCATCGACCGCCCGGTGCGCTGCGCTGCCGCGGCCAGATGCTCGCGCGCGGGTGCCACCTCGCGTGCCACTTCGGGGCGGTCGTAAGTCACTCTTCCGTAAGACTCCATGAATACCAACAGGACGTCGCGGTTCGCGAGAGCTCCCAGATCGGAGTGAAAGCGCGGCGATGGGGGGAGGGCACGGGCCGCGGGGCTGATGGAGAATGTGTCGAATAGGCGTTTCGCCTGCACGGCATACGTGCGGCTCACGGGAGTCGAGAATCTGGGGATCTCGGGAAGTTGACTGAAAGTCGCCTGGGCGATGAAGGCAGCAATGCAGACTCCCGCCACGGTCGCGACGGCGCGGCGTACTCGCACTGGTCGCATCGCCGCATCCAGCCAGCCGAGGGACCAGCACACGGCGGCATACATCAGGCCAAGTACGAGCGCCAACCCGACGATGACGGCTGCGATGATCCATGTCGGAGCTGCTCGCGCCAGCATGCCGATCACGGAGCCTATGTTGGGAAGATCCCAGTACAGGTTGATTTGGCGCCCGTACAAGGCCGGCGCCGTCACATCCCCATAGCGCCCGAGGGCGAACAGAACCAGGAGTGCGGCAAGCAGACGCAGGACTCGCGGCGGCGTCGGCCCGAACCGGGCATGCGCGAGCGCGAGTGCCAGCAGCAGGGTCGCCAGCTCTATCGAGAGCTCCCAGTCCCAACGGATCCCCGGCGTGGGCCACACGTTCTCGAACGTGAGAATGAAGTTGAGGAAGAACAGCGCCAGTGAAACGAGGATCGCGGTCGCGACCCGGCGCCTGAGCGGGCTAGCGTTCAAACATCGGCTCCAGGGAATTCAAGGGTGGAACTGCGGAAGAAGAAGCGTCCGCGTATCGACGAGAAACGACATCGACAGGGCAAGGAGCGCGGCGGCCGCGACGGGTGCGCTCAGCGTGCGCGGCACCAATGGACAGATGACGACCAGCAGGGCGACCATCTGCAGCGCTGCAACGGTTTTTCTCCGGAAGCTCTCCGGCAGCGGGTGCCGCAAGCGCGGCACGGCTACGCCGGCGAGCAGAAACCCGTAACGCAGCAGCCCGCCCGCAATGACCCACGCACCCGCCTTGTCCAGGTGCCAGGCCCACAGACACAGAACGAGAATGAACAGCGCGTCGGTTTCCATATCGAACCGCGCTCCGAACGCACTGACCATCCCCGTGCGCCGAGCCAGCCAGCCGTCTGCCGCATCCATCACGGCCGCGAGCACTGCCGCTCCCAGCGCGACGTACTGCACACGCATATCAACGCTCTCAACCAGAAGTGCCGCCAGGAACACCACCAGCGCCCCGCGCGCGAGCGTCATGTGGTTTGCCGGGCCGAAACGATGATGCGGGCCGTGTGCGGGCAGCCCGTACAGGATCAGGAGGGTGCCTCCTGCAAGCAGGGCCAGCAGCCGCGCCGGGAATACGGTGCTCAGTGCCAGGATACGTCCCGCCCACAGGGAGGCGATCACTGCCGCGAGGGTTGGCGCTAAGATCGCGGCCAGGGCGCTGCGCAGCAGCGGCCGATACTCCACTCGGGCGATGGCGGGCAAAACGTACGATTTGCGCATGATCATGCCGTCAGAGGAAGCACTCGCGTTCTGGATCACGGGTCCCCGCAGCTCACAGCTGAGACGGGAGAATTTGCCGTCCGCCGGCCCGGGGGAGCTGCGGATACGGGCACTCTACAGTGGAGTCAGCCGGGGCACCGAGACTCTCGTGTTCAACGGCCACGTGCCGCCCATGGAGTACGCTCGCATGCGTGCTCCCTTTCAGGCGGGTGACTTTCCCGCGCCGGTCAAGTACGGCTATGCGAGCGTCGGGCGGGTCGTGGAAGGGCCGGCGAGCCGGATGGGAGAGGTGGTCTTCTGCCTGTATCCACATCAATCTCAGTACCTCGTGCCGCTGAGCGAAGCACATCCGGTTCCTGTCGCGGTTCCCCCCGGGCGCGCGGTGCTCGCGGCGAATCTGGAGACGGCCATCAATGCCTTGTGGGACGCGGGATTGGGTCCCGGAGAGCGGGTCAGTGTGATCGGCGCCGGCAGTGTGGGATGCCTCGTCGCGTGGCTTGCCGGCCGCGTCCCAGGGTGCGAGGTGGAATTGATCGACACGATTCCCGGGCGCGCCGCAGTGGCGCGGACGCTCGGCGTGCGCTTTGCGCAGCCCGGCACCTGTCGTGAGGATGCTGACCTCGTCGTGCACGCGAGCGGATCGCCCGAGGGGCTGGCGCTCGCGCTGCAGCTCGCAGGGTTCGAGTCAACGATCCTGGAGCTCAGCTGGTACGGCGATCGTCCCGTGTCGCTGCCTCTGGGCGGTGCGTTCCACTCTCGACGCCTCACGCTCAAATCGTCGCAGGTAGGGTCCGTGTCCCCGTCCCACCGGGCACGCTGGACCCCCGGCAGACGGCTGCGCCTGGCACTCACACTGCTGCAGGCTCCGGAGCTCGACGCTCTGGTGAACGGCGAGAGCCGCTTCAGCGACCTGCCGGCGGCGATGGCTGAGCTGGCCCGCGGCGCCGGAGATGTCATCATGCACCGCGTGGTCTACGACTGACCCAGGAGCATCCGATGTACACCGTCTGTGTTCGCGATCACATGATGATCGCTCACAGTTTCTCCGGCGCCGTGTTCGGTCCTGCGCAGCGTGTGCATGGCGCGACCTATGTGGTGGATGTGGAGTTCCGCCGCCGCGATCTCGATGAGCACGGCATCGTCGTGGACATCGGGCGTGCGGGAGAGGCGCTCCACGAGATCCTCGGCGCCCTCAACTACCGCAACCTGGACGAGGAGGCGAACTTTCACGGCCGCAATACGACCACGGAGTTCCTTGCCCGCTGTGTGTTCGAGCGCATGGCGCAGAAGATTCAGGACGGCCACCTCGGCCCGGATGCGCACGCCATTCAGTCCCTGCGCGTGACGTTGCACGAGTCCCATGTAGCCTGGGCAGCTTTCGAGGGTGAGCTGCCAGCACAGTGAGCGAGCGGGCATTGCACTTCGTCGTGCCCGGAAGCCTCTCCGAGGTGACGGGCGGCTATAACTACGATCGCCGGCTGCTGGAAGGGTTGGGTGCGCTGGGCTGGCGAATCACCGTGCGGTCCCTGGATGCCAGTTTTCCCACGCCGACGCGTACAGCGCTTGCTGAAGCGGATGCCGTATTTGCCTCGCTCGCTGATGACACGCTCGTGTTGGTCGACGGGCTCGCGCTCGGGGGAATGCCGGATGTTCTTGCGCGCCATGCTGCTCGTCTGCGCATTGTCGCCCTCATCCACCATCCGCTGGCGCTCGAAAGCGGTCTTGCGACCGATGTGGCAGAGCGGCTGCGCCAGTCGGAGCAGGCCGCTCTGCGTACGGTGCGGCATGTCATCGTCACGAGCCCTTTCACGGGTGAGGGACTCGCAGGCTACGGGGTGGCTCCCGCACGCATTTCGGTCGTGGAGCCCGGAACCGACGCAGCACCGTTGGCGAGCGGCAGTCATGATGGCACGCTCGAAATTCTTTGCGTCGCCAACATCATTCCCCGCAAGGGACACGATCTGCTGATCGAGGCGCTGGCGGGTCTGCAACACCTTCGATGGCGTCTGAGCTGTGTGGGGAGCCTCGAGCGCAGCCCCGCCACCGCAGCAGCGCTCCAACACCAGATCCGGCAGACGGGCCTCGCAGCACGTGTACGTACGCTGGGGGAGCTGGACGGTGCGGCGCTCGAGCACTGCTTCGCCGCGGCAGATCTCTTTGTTCTGCCCACGCGCTACGAAGGATTCGGGATGGTGGTCGCCGAGGCCTTGGCCCACGGACTTCCCGTTCTCGCAACACGAACAGGCGCGATTCCGGGTCTGGTGCTTCCGGATGCCGGTATTGTCGTTCCGCCGGAGGATCGCGAAGCGCTGCGGGATGCGCTGGCTTGCCTGCTGGCTGATCGGCAGGTGCTGCGGCGTTATGCCAATGGCGCTCGTGCAGCCCGGGCCGGACTTCCTCGCTGGTCACAGGCGTGCGCAGCGGCATCGCGAATCCTCATGGAGGTCTCCAATGACCGGGTTCAGCGCTGAGTGGCTGGCGATGCGGGAGCCCGTGGACGCCGCCGCACGGCATCCATCGATGACCGGGCACCTCTCCGAACTGCTGCACGCACGCTCAGTCGCCTGCTTCGATCTTGGCTGCGGAACGGGCGCGAACGTGCGCTACCTCGCCCCGTTGATCGCTGTTCCCCAGCGATGGGTGCTGGTCGACTCCGACGAGCGGCATCTGCAGCGCACGCGTGAGTTGATGGCGGACTGGAGCCGCGCTGTGCAGCTCGTCCACTCGATTGAAACGCGTCGTGCCGATCTGGCAATGGAGCTTGACCAGCTGGGCATCGAGGAAGACGCGCTGGTGAGTGCATCGGCGCTGTTGGATCTCGTCTCCGCCGACTGGCTTGCGCAGCTGCTGCAGCGATGCAGCGCGCGCCATGCGATCGTTCTGTTTGCGCTGAGCTACGACGGGAGTATCGAGCTTAATCCGCGCGAGCCGGATGATGAGCTGATCTGCGAGCTCGTCAATCGTCATCAGAGGACGGACAAGGGCTTTGGGCCGGCGCTGGGTCCCGCGGCCGTGAGTTTCGCATGCGCGCATCTGGAGGGTCTTCGCTATCACGTGCGGACGTCCCGAAGCGACTGGGTACTCGATGGATCTCACGCCCCCATGCAGGAATACCTCCTGCGGGGCTGGGTGCAGGCCGCGATCGAGATGGCTGCCTCGCAGAAGAAGCGCTGTGAGCGCTGGTTGACCACGCGACTGGATTACCTGCAGCGCGGTCGATCATTCATGCGCGTCGGTCACCAGGACGTGCTGGGCTGGCCGTCGGCGGGCGCAGTGTCCGAGCGCTGGTGGCCGCGCGGCGATGGCCAGCACGCGTAGCGACAGCCGGCGCACGTGGTGCCTAACGCTGCCTCCGGCGCACGCGGCCCCTGAGGCCGCCTCCGGCGCACGCGGCGCCTGGCGCTCATCACGCGATGCGCCGCACCGGACCGCTTTCTCCTGCTGCGGGTTTGTGCGCGCTGGCCGCGCTCATGCGCAGGTCGCAGTCGTACAGGATGTCCCTGCCAGTGCGATAGATGCGCGGCTCGACGGCCATGCAGTCCTTGAGCCGCTGACGTGCCGCCAGCCGGATCGCAGGCCGGCCATTGCCGATCAGCAACGGTGCCACCGCGACGTGCAGGCGATCCAACAGTCCCGCCTCCAGGAATGAGGACACAGTGACGCCCCCGCCTTCAACGAATACCCGCCAGCACCCGCGGGCGTGCAATTGCTCCAGCAGCTCCTCCAGATCCAACCGCCCGGCGTTGGAAGTGATTTCCAGGACGTCCTCGCCGCGAGCTCGCGCCTGGCGTACGCCGGTTGCGCCCCGGGCACACACGCGCAGCGTGGACGCCTCATCGTCTGCGAAGACCTTGAGGGAAGGAGAGAGCCTGCAGTGGGGATCGAGGACGACCCGCAGTGGATTGCGTCCCTCGACCAGGCGGGTCGTCAGCCGGGGATTGTCCGCCTCGACCGTGAGAGCGCCGACCACGACCGCGTCGCAGAGGGCGCGCAAGCGATGCAGGTGGAGGATGTTCTCCGAGCCCGTCACATAGCTCGAGTCCCCTGAAGGGGTGGCGATGAAACCATCGAGGCTCTGTCCCAGATGCCCGAGCGTGATGGCCTCATCAGGGCGCGTCCCGGTGATGGGCAGATAAAGATCCAGCAGGGTGCGGCGTTCGTCCTCCTGCGGCAGATGCGATTTCCAGCCGGTGGCAGAGCACCAGGACAGCACGCACTCGGCGTCATCGGCCAGGCTCGCGCCGACGAGCCCCCCGGAATTCAGCCTGAATTCGGCGAGTCTCGTATCGTTCAGGGAACGCATCGCCTGGCACGCGGCATGAGCCAGGTCCCAGCCGCTGAGGGAGGATGCGAAGGATCGATCGGTCATGCGGGCTCCGGAACGCTGCGGGCAGGCCCCATCTTGCCGCAAACCCGGGCGCGGCTGCAGCGCCAATCGACCGTCTGCCGGGCGGGGGTTGCCAGCCTTGCCCGGCAACGGCGCAAGAGGCGGGCCCAGGCTGGGCTGGTGCGGGGACGCCAGCTTTGCTCTGATACGGGCAGAAAACGCTGACGACGGGGAGCGCGGGGGGATAGGGCAACATTCGTCCTGGTCCATGGCGCATGGCATGGCAGCGGGTGCTGGAAGCGGCCGGCGGGCACTCATTCTTCCGCCCCTTTTTCGACAAGGCGAAGGCACGCGGCTGGCAAGCCTGCGAGGTCGAGAGCGGGCACGATGTGATGCTGGACCGCCCAGACGAGCTCACCAGGCTGTTGGTCCAGAGTATTTGATGCGTCGGCCGACCCACGCAATGGCCGGCCCGGGCGATGGGGCTTGTACTGAGCACGCCGCCCGGCCACGATCCAAACCTTGGTGGGAGGGGGAGGGTCCGTCATGAGAATGTCCAGGGCGCTTGCGGCGTCGGCGTTGTTGGCTGTGAGTGGGTTGTGTGGCGCTCAGCCTCCCAGCGGCATCACACCTGAGATGATCGCGACGTCTCTGCCTGTGGAGGGCGCGCCCAAAGCCGAGCCTGGCCCCTACCCGGTGACTGCGGAGCCCGCCTTTGGCGCTTCCGGACTGCGGATATTCCGGCCCCGGAGTCTGGATAAATTTCCCCAGCAGGACACCCTCCCGGTCGTGGTCTGGGGCAACGGCGGGTGTGCCGTTGACAATCCGAAGTATGCAGGTTTCCTGTCGACAATCGCTTCGCACGGCTTTCTCGTCATCACCACGACGGCGTCCGCCTCGCCGGGCGTCCGGGGCGGGGCAGCCGCGCAAGGTGCGCCGCGCCGGCAGGCCACTGCGGACGACCTCAAAGGCGCAATCGACTGGGCCGAGAAGGAGAACACCCGCAGCGGCTCGCCGCTGAGCGGCAAGATCGACACCCGGCACGTCGCCGTGATGGGCCAATCGTGCGGCGGGTTCCTGTCGCTGACGCTGGGAGCCGACCCGCGCGTGGGTACGATTGGGGTATTCAACTCCGGTGTGCAGGCGCGCACTGCAAACGCGGCGGCCGCCAATTTTCCAACGACCGATGCGCTGCGGAAGCTGCACGGGCCGGTGCTGCTCATCAACGGGGGCGAGCGCGACTTCATGATGGCAAGCTCGAAGGCTACGTACGACGCCATCGAGAGCCTTCCGGCGTTCTATGGCTCCAGGCACGGTGCCGGCCACACGGCCACGGCCTATCATCCCGGCGGCGGTGAGTTCGCCAACGTCGCCTGGAACTGGGTGGAATGGCAGTTCAAGGGTGACCCACGGGCAGCCACCATGTTCGTCGGTGCCGACTGCCGTCTGTGCACGAATAAGAACTGGGACGTGGACTCGAAACACCTGGTGAAGTGAGCGAGCCGCGCCCGAGCGAAACAACCAAGGGGACGACATTCATGCAACGAAACACTTTGGCCACCCTGTCGCTCGCGCTGTGCGCGTTGCTGGCTCCAGCGCTCAGCCATGCGGAAGTGTCCTGTGCGCGAGCGGGACTCCAGGAGGCGGTCGATCTGTACCTTGCCGCGCAAACCAAGGGAGATACTTCGGCTCTGCCGCTGGCGAAAGGCATCGGCTACTGGGAGAACGCCACCCCGGCGGACATCCAGAAGGGGTTCATCACCCAGGCAATGAAGATCGACCATCAGCGCACGATCTTCGACACCGACACCTGTCAGACATTTACCGAGGTGATCGTTACCGACAAGGGCTCGCCGTACATATTCGGCACCCGCCTGCGCGTGGATCACGAGAAGATCGCGGAGATCGAGATCCTGTGGACCACGAAGGGCTACTGGCTTTTCAATGCCGATTCCTACCTGAAGCATTCCTCGGAAGAGAACTGGAGTCCGATCCCGGCGGAGAAGCGCGACACGCGCAGCACGCTGGTCGCTGCCGCCAACGCCTATCTGGATGCCTTTCTGGAGAAAAAGATCGATCGCGTCCCCTGGGGTTATCCGTGCGAGCGCCTCGAGGGCGGCGCCTATACCGGCAAGGGGTCACCGGCGGATAGTTGTGACGTCGGCGTGCCCGGCGGCGTCAACATCGTCAATCGTCACTATGTCGTGGACGAGGTGCTCGGCACAGTACAGGTGTTCTGCACGTTCGGCGCCGGCGGCCCCAACGGGGGCAGCGGGGCACCCGACAGTCATCTGTTCCGGGTGGAGAACGGCAAGCTGCGTTACGTGCATACGCTGACGCACCTGCTGCAGGCCAACTTCCGCGGCAACACCAAGCCGCCCGCGGGCAATTGAGCTCTCACTGACGCGCCAAGGCCTCCGGATCTGCCTGACGGCGATCCGGAGAGCCCCGCAACCAGGACGTGTGGCTTCCGCCCTGGCCAACCGCCTTACTGGGCTGGCCTGAACGCGGCCAGGAATTCCTCCTTGGTGAGAACGCCGTCGTGGTTGGTGTCGGCTTGGTCAAAGTTGGCAGCGACGGTGGGTAGCACCTGCGCCTCAG
>CAZLYG010000155.1:0-10465 GCA_964563075.1 uncultured Steroidobacteraceae bacterium
CGTTTCCAGCGCCTCGGCGACATCACCGTTTCGGCTGCGGCCTGAGCGGCAGGTCCACGGTGGCAGCGCGCTCGTTCGACTATGTGATCGTCGGTGCCGGAACGGCGGGTTGCGTACTGGCGAATCGCCTGTCCGCGGACTCTTCGGTGCGCGTCGCTTTGATCGAAGCGGGGCCGTCCGACGCAAACATCAAGATCCGGGTTCCCGCGGCAGTGGCGGCGGCCATCGCCGATCCCCGCTTCGGTTGGGGCTACAAGAGCGTCCCGCAGCGGCACCTCAACGGCCGGCAGGTCGTGTTACCTCGCGGCCGCGTGCTCGGTGGCTGCAGCTCGATCAACGGCATGGCGTATTTCCGCGGCCATCCCCGCGATTTCGACGACTGGGCGGCGGACGGAGCGACCGGCTGGTCGTACGAGGATGTGCTGCCGTATTTTCGCAAGTCGGAGAACAACGAGACGTGGTCGGCGTCCCGTTATCACGGCAGCGGCGGGCCGATGAATGTCATCGACATTCCGCGGCCGAATCCACTCATCCGCCGGCTGCTCGAGGCGGCGTCCGCTCTGGGCTACAAGCGCTGCACGGACTTCAACGCGGAAGATCCGGAAGGATTTGGCGCGCGGCAGGCGACGATCCGCCGCGGCCGCAGAGAGTCCATGGTCACCGCGTTCCTCACCCCGGTCCGCGGGCGTCGCAATCTCGAAATCATCACCGACTCGCTGGTCACCCGGATTCGCATCAGTGAGGGACGCGCCCGCGCCGTAACCGTCGAACGCGCTGGCGCCTCCGGCGCTGGCGCCTCCGGCGCGGGCACATCGGGCGCGGGCACATCGGGCGCGGGCACATCGGGCGCGGGCACATCGGGCGCCGGCGCATCCGGCACCGGCGCAACCGAAGAGCTGTTGGCGCAGCGGGAGGTCATTGTTGCCGCGGGGGCCTACGCGTCGCCGCAGCTGTTGCTGCTCTCCGGAGTCGGCGACGGTGCTGCGCTGCAGGCGCACGGCATCGAGGTGCGGCACGAATTGCCCGGTGTGGGTGTCGGTCTGCAGGACCACCCGGCGAGCGTCATTCAGATGAAGACCCGCGACCCGACTTCCTACGGATTGTCACTGCGGGCTCTGCCGCGCGACCTGTGGAATCTGCTCGAGTACGGCTTGTGGCGCGGCGGCCCCCTGGCCAGCAACGTGCTGGAAGGCACCGGGTTCGTGCGCTCGCATCCGCAGAAGGAGCGTCCGGATCTGCAGTTTGCGTTCATGCCGATGCTGCGTAACCCTTCCGGATCGCCCATTCCGGTCGGCCATGGCTACGGACTCATTCCTATCCTGGTGCGCCCGCAGAGCCGCGGCCGGGTGTCGCTGGCTTCGCCGGATCCGCGGGCCGCCCCCGCCATCGATCCGAACTATCTGGACCACCCCGAGGATCTCCGCACGCTCGTCGAGGGAATGCAGATCGCGAGGCGGATACTCACGGCGCCCGCATTCGAGTCATTACGGGGTACGGAGCTCGTCCCGGGGCCGAAGGTCCGGGACGAGGCAAGTTGGATCGAGTATGTCCGCAACACCGTCGTCAGCGTGCATCACCCCTGCAGCACCTGTCGCATGGGGACGGATGCGCTTGCTGTCGTCGACCCGCAGCTGCGTGTGCGCGGTCTCGAGGGTTTGCGCGTAGTCGATGCGTCAGTGTTCCCCCGTGTCGTCGCCGGCAATACCAACGCAGCCGTGGTCATGGTCGCGGAAAAGGGTGCGGACTTGATACGGGCAAGCCGGCACTGACGGGTTCGCGCTGCGGCGCGCGGCTCGATCCCGTGTCGCAGGTCACGCGCGACGCGTCCCGGGATGCGGGCGTGTGGGGGCGTGTCACCCGCGCCTGAAGGGGAGAGTCAGCACGAACAGGAACAAGCGCCAGTTCAACAGGCCGAACGCCTTGCGCGCTTCCGCAGGGCGCAGTTTGGCCGTAAGCGGCATCGTGCCGAAGAGCTTACCCTTGATCACCAGCGTCGAGCCTTCGCGCTCGAGCGTGGTGACAACCATCATTTCTTTGCCATCGGCACCGTAGATTTTCATGCGGGCGGCATCTTCGCTGCCACGTGGCCAGGTGTCCAGCCGGCGTCGGAAAATACGGCGGGGCCGGAGCGACCGGAACCCGCCCGGGGCGGCCGGCGTTTTATAATGCTGTGCAATGGCCAAGAAGAAGTCAGCAGGGGTGATTTGAACCCGTCTCCCAGGCATGCGGCGCCTGAAAGGGTGGCCTGTCCCGACTGCGGCCTGATGCAGGTCATGCCGCCCATCCGCTCCCCTTGCGTGATCGAGTGCAGCCGCTGCGGACGAGTGCTGGCGGGACCTGCCACAGGTCGCGTGGACGGACCGCTGGCTCTGAGCATCGCGGCCTTGCTGCTGCTTGTGCCGGCCGTGATGGCTCCTCTCATGACGGTCTCGACGTATGGCGCGATGCGCACCAGTTGGGCCCCCTCGGCCGTCACCGGAATGTGGCACGACGGGTTTGCCTCGCTGGCGGTCCTGGTCGCCGCTTTCAGCATTGCCCTGCCGGCGCTGTTTCTCGGGTTGCTGATCTGGGTGCTCGCGCGCTTGCACCTGGGACGGCCGCGCGGACTGGGGTCGATATTCCGCTGGGTGAAGCACCTGCGGCCCTGGGTCATGGTCGAGGTCTATCTGGTCGGATGCTTCGTCGCGTACAGCCGACTGAAGCTTGTCGCGGCAGTCGACGTGGGTACCGGCGGCTGGTTGCTCATCGCAGCGACTCTGGCGCTGCTGCTCGCGTTGACCCAACTGGACGAGCGAACCGTGTGGCAGGCCCTCGAGCCTCACGGCAACGCGGACGTGGACGGGCGCGCCGGCGTCGCGTGCTCCGTCTGCGACCTTATTTCCAAACGCGCAGAATCTGGCAGGCAGCGTTGCGGGCGCTGCTCAGCCGTCCTGCACGCGCGCAAGCCGGACTCCGTGCGGCGGACGGCGGCTCTCGTCGTTGCCGGCTTCATCCTGTACGTGCCCGCGAACCTCCTGCCAGTGCTGTCGATCGTGCGGTTCGGACGTGAAGATGACAACACGATTCTCAGCGGCGTAGTGGAATTGATCCAGAACGACCTGTGGCCACTGGCCGTCATCGTCTTTGCGGCCAGCATCGTGTTGCCGCTACTGAAGCTGTGCGGGCTCACCTGGATGCTCATCGCCACCCGCGCCCGCTCCGGGGCGTTCCTGATGGGACGGACGCGCTTCTATCGAATGATCGACGTCGTGGGCCGCTGGTCCAATATCGACGTGTTCATGGTCTCCATCCTCGTGGCCATTCTGCAGTTTGGCGCGTTGACTTCCGTACATGGCGGAAATGGCCTGATTGCCTTCGCCGCGGTGGTGATCATTACGATGCTCGCCACCGAGGCCTTCGATAGTCGGCTGATGTGGGACGCGAGCCGGGGACACGCGCATGGCTGATCCTCCTGCCCCGCAATCGCCGGGGGAGCCGCCACCAGCGCACGAGTCGCAGGTGCTCGAGCTGCAAGCGCGGCAGCGCCCGCGCCGCTGGTTCGCCTGGATCTGGTTCGTTCCGATCGTCGCAGCAGGCATCGTGCTGTGGCTGGCGTGGCGCGCGCTCATCGAGAGCGGTCCGGATATCACCATCTCCTTCAGAGTTGCCGACGGTCTGCAGCCGGGACAGACCCGCATCCAGCATCGCAATGTGGAGCTGGGCACGGTCGAGTCGCTGGAGCTGACCAAGGACATGTCGCGTGTGATCGTGCATGCCCGCATGCGCAGGGAGGCGAAGGACTACCTCACGGATCGCACGCGCTTCGCTGTCATCGCGCCACGCGTCGGGTTCGGTGGGATCTCCGGGCTATCGACACTGGTCTCCGGTTCCTACATCGAGATGTACCCCGGGAAGGGTGACACGCCGCAACGCAAGTTCACCGGGCTTGACGAGCCTCCGGCACTGCCGCCGGATACACCGGGGCGGTTCTTCGTGCTCGAAGCCCCCGACCTGGGATCGCTCACGCGCGGGTCGCCGATTTCCTATCGCGGCCTGGACGTCGGCGAGGTGGAGGAATATGCCCTCACGCCAGACAGCCAGGGGGTCAAAGTGACCGCGTTCGTTCGTGCACCCTACGATCGCCTGATCCACCCGGAGACCCGCTTCTGGAATGCTGGCGGTGTCGATCTGACCATCGGCACGCAAGGCATTCGCATTCGCGCCAACTCGTGGCAACAGCTCCTCGCCGGTGGCGTCGCTTTCGATACACCCGAGCAGGTATTGAAGAATTCCCCGAGTGTCGCCAACGCGAGCTTCCGCCTCTACGATGACCGGCGCGCCGCGGCGCGGGCGCCGCTGGGTGATGAGCTCTACTATCTGGCGGAGTTTCCGGGGAGCGAACGCGGACTGGGCACGGGGACTGCCGTGGAGCTCGAGGGCACCGAGGTCGGCGAGGTTGAGGAAGCCCGCCTGCGGTACGACGAGCAGCACCAGACGCTCGTGACGCGCGTGATCTTCTCCATAGACCCCAAGCGTGTCGAGATTCTCGACATGCCGCGACCCCAGGGAGCCGACCAGCAGCAGCTCGTGCGCAGCTGGGTGGAGAGGCTGATCGCACACGGGTTGCAGGCAGATGTCACTTCAGTCAGCTTTCTTACGGGGCTGAAGACAGTCGGCCTCGAGATGAGCAAGACCGGCGGCGCCCACGTCGCTCTCGAGCACGTCGGGGACTACGTGAAGATACCTGCCGGTCCATCCGGGGACTTCACCGAAGTGTTGCAGGACCTGCACGGCGTCCTGCGCAACATTGATCGCGCCACCGCGGGGCCGGAGCTCGGCCATGCCCTTAAATCCCTGGACGAGACGCTCACCAGGCTCGACAAAGTGACGCAGGAAGCCGCGCCGAACATCCAGTCCCTGCTGAAGAGCTTGCGCGATACTGCGGATTCAGCCCAGAACACGCTCAACACGGTACAGAGCCTGATCGGCAGCAGCGCGCCCGCGGGCACCGACCTTCCGCGCCTGGTCCGCGAGCTGACCGAAGCTGCGCGTTCGGTACGGGGTCTCGCCGACTATCTGGACCGGCACCCGGAGGCCCTGCTGCGCGGTCGCAAAGGAGGCAGCCCATGAAGAAGCCTGCGAGCCGCTGCAGATTACCGTGTGCCGGCTTACTCGCCGCGGCTCTCGCATGCGCGTGCGCTTCGAGTCCGCCGCTGCGGTTCTACACTCTTTCATCGGTCGATCCGGAGAGCCGTCCTCAGGTCTCTCCCAACACGATACCCGTGCGGATTACACGGGTGACGCTGCCCGGAGAGCTGGATCGCTCACAACTCGTGCGGCGCATCGATCCCACCCGCCTGCAGATCGACGATGAGGACCGGTGGGCTGCCCCGCTCGATGACGTGATCCGCCGTGTGCTTTCCGCGGACCTCGCCGCCCGCGTGTCATCCAATCTCGTGCTCGACTCCAATGAGCCTGCCGAAGGCCAGCGCATGCAGGGGCTTGCGCTCGACGTGCATGATTTCTATGCGGACGCGGGTTGCACGGTGACGCTGCAGGCCACCTGGATTCTGACGCCCCCGCAGCTCGGTAAGGACGAGGGCGGCCAGGCAAACCCGCCCCGGCAGGCGAGAGAACAGATACAGGTGCCCGCTACCGGGGCCTGTTCAGGCGTGGACTCCGTGCCTGGCGCCATGAGTCGCGCGCTGGCGCTCCTGAGCGATCGTATTGCGGCGGCCGTCGCTGCTTCCCCAGCCGCGGCACGCTGACCATGGCCTCCGTCTCCGCAGGCAAGCTCGACTTCCCGCGCGGCCGCGATTCTCGCCGATGAATCAAAACGCCTGCGTCAATCCCACGAAGAATCCACGCCGTGGTCCGAACTGCGGGGCGCCCACACCGACTCCGGTCCCGTTGCGGATCTCGTACACCTTGTCGGTCAGATTGATCACATCGAAGCGGGCCGTCAGGCCGTGCAGGCCTTGCCGGTCGAAGTCGTGGCTCACGCCGGCGTTGATCTGGTAGTAGTAGGGCAAGTGATCCCCGTTGGGGATGGAAGTGCCGTCGGGGAGCGCCAGATCGGACCGCAGTCCGGAGCCGAGCAACAGATCGGTGCTGATTCGGGTACCCCGCCACTCGTAAGCGGCTCCGCCGGAAGCGGTGATCTGCTGCTCGTGATCCAGATGGATGTAGTGGTCGGCGATGTAGGCGAGGTCATCGGCGCCGAAGTTGAACTGGCCGGTGACGATATCCTTGCCGATCGCCCGTTGGATCGCGACGTTCGCATAGGACTGGAAGTGGCCTACGTTGTACCCCGCGGTGAACTCCACGCCGTACACCTGCCCGTACTTGTAGTTGAACGGGGTGAGGATGATCGGAGCGCCGAACTGCCCTTCATCGATGAGATCGGAAGCCTGCTTGTAATAGCTGTCGACCCCGACCGTGAGGGCGGGCGTGATGACCTGCTGGATCCCGAAGTCGTAGTAATTGGACCGCTCGGCCAGCACGACATTGCCGCTCGTCACCTCCGGCGCTGCGCTGGTGTTGAGGAACCTGTCGAGGTCCTGACTCCCCACCAGCTCGAAGGGCGGAGGTGAGAAGAAGCGCGAGTAACCGACATGGACCGTCGTGCCGGCGCTCGCCTGCCAGACGGCGTTGGCGCGCGGGCTCACCTGGCTGCCGCTGCTGAAGGCTGAGTAGTGGTCGAAGCGCAGGCCGTAGTTGAACGTGAACACCGAGTCGATGCGCCATTCATCCTGCACATAGGCGCTCTCCATCCACTGGGTCTGACGCGAGTCTTCGACAATCGACATCGGCAGGTCGCTGGTCTGGTTGCCCAAGTCGTCCGTCGGCACCACCTGCGAGGCCGTGTTGCTCGTCAGGCGGTCGGTCTGGAAATACACCCCGGCGCGCAGAGTGTGCGCGTCGTTCAACTGATAGGCCGCATCGCTCTGCAGGCCATAGGCTACGTCCTGCTTATAGGCCTGCTGCGAGATGCCATTGAAGAGCAGATCGCCGAGGTTCGGATCGGGCGAGAACCTCAGGCTCGAATAGCGCGCGATGAACGAGGTCTGCCAGCTCAGCGCACCCTGCGAGTGCTGCCAGCTCAGCACACCGAAGTGCGTGAGCTCCCGTTGCGTCTCGTTCAGATCGTTGCTCAGGTAGTCGGTCTGGCCATTGACCGTGAGGCCGGGCCCGATATCCAGGGCGTGCACGCCGTTCAGGTTGGGGATCTGGAAGCTGTCGTCCGAGCTTCCCAGGATCCCCGACAGGCGATCGGTGTCGTTCAGGATCTGCTCGAAGTAGCCGAAGAAGTGATGCTGGTGGGTGTGGTCGTGCAGCGGGTCCGAGATGCCATCGGGCGACTCGATTCCCAGGTCATTGCGCAGGAAGTCCCCGCTCACGAAGTACGTGGTCGAGCCTGCGGATCCTCCGTAGTTGATGCTGGGCTCGATCGAACCATGGCTGCCGCCGTATACGCTGATCTCGCCACCCGGCTGCAGGGCGCCGCTCTTGGTGTCGATGTCGATGATGCCCGCGCTGCGCAGGCCGAACTGGGCCGGCAGGCTGCCCGTAATCAGTTTCATGGAGGCGATCATGCGCGGCGGCAGCGTTTGGCCGAAGAAGCTGATGCCATCGGGCAGGATCGCGCCGTTCAAGCGGAACTGCAGGCCATTATGATCGCCGCGGATGTGCAGCTGACCGAAGGAGTCCTGCGCGGCATCCGGTACTTGGAGCATGACCTGGTTGAGCTGGACGTTGTCGCCCCCGGGCTGCGACTGGATGGCCTTTGAATCGAACGAGTAGGTGGATGCGCCGGTGGAGGTATCGATCCGCGAGCGCTCCTCGTTGAGGTGCTGTGCAGTCACGACGACGGTGGGAATACTGGAACTGGCCTGATCGGCCACCTGGGCCTGCAGGCAGGGACTGAGGAAAAGCCAGGGTAGGGACGCCGCCGGTGCAATGACAACGGCACGAAATCTGAACATGTCGATGCTCCACGCAAAACGCTGTGAAGAGCGCGGACGCGCACGGCGCCACGGGCTCCCGATGAGTCGGCTTCAGGGACTGCGGCGTTTCAGGCGGGCGGGCCGCGGCTGCGCGGCGTGGGCAGACCGACGGGGGAAGCGGCAAACAGACGTGCCGTCCCGATGAGCGCGGGGACGCGGTCCAGCAGAACGAGGGGTACCGAGTGCGCCACCGAGTTCGCGAGCTGCGAGTACCCCAGGCACAGCTCGCAGGTCTTGTCCACCGTGCTGTCCGCCTGCACGGTGACCTGCGCAGCGGCCGCAGCGCAGACGTGTGACAGCTCGTGAAGAACGGCTCCGTGCTGCCCGAGGAGGAGCAGCAGCCATAAGCCGAAGGGGACGACGACCTTGCGCATTCGTGTTCTGCGGTCCGCAGTAACACCTTGAGAGGCGGCGGATCATAACAAAGTTCCCTTTACGGCCCAGTGCGCGCGCTCACAACTCTTGAAAATCGCTAGCCTGGGCGCCAGCGATCCGGCACAGTGACCCCAAAGCAGGAGGTGAGTATGTCCGTCCGAACGGTCCTTTTGCCCGAAGACGTTTATCAGTACCTGCAGTCAGCCTCGGTGCGAGAGCCCGAGGTGCTGCGCCGCCTGCGCGAGGTGACCGCGCCGCGACCGGAATCGGAGATGCAGATCAGTCCCGAGCAGGGGCAGTTCATGGCCCTCCTGGTGCGTCTCATCGGAGCTACGCGCTGCATCGAGGTGGGCACCTACACAGGGTATTCAGCGCTCGCGGTGGCGCTGGCGCTGCCGCCGAACGGCAAGGTCATCGCCTGTGACGTCAGCGACGAATTCACGTCCGTCGGACGCGGCTTCTGGCGCGAAGCCGGTGTCGAGTCGCGCATCGATCTGCGCATCCGGCCGGCGCTGCAGACTCTGGATGAGCTGCTGGCCGCGGGGGAGCAGGGGCGCTTCGATTTCGCCTTCATCGACGCCGACAAAGGCAACTACTACGCATACTTCGAGCGACTGCTGCAGCTGGTGCGTACGGGCGGCCTCATCGCCGTGGACAACACACTCGCGGTATCCGGCACGACCGTCAACCGCAAGGACGGCCCGATATTCCAGGCACTGCGCTCGTTCAACGAGCGTGTGCACCACGATGAGCGCGTGGATCTTTCGATGGTGCCGATCGGCGAGGGGCTGACTCTGCTGCGCAAGCGCTAACAGGGGCGAGCGGCATTGTCCCGCTCGTGCTCCATCTCTTCGTTCTCCAGGCAGCAGATGTCGAGTCTGGCAGCCGGGAACAGCCGCAGCCGCGTGCGGTCCATGGGTTTGCCGCATCGCAGGCAGAAGCCGTAGGTTCCCGTCTCCATCCGCTCGAGTGCTGCCTCCGTGTCCGCCAGTTCGTGGCGATCGCGCTCCAGCTGTGCACTCGTCTGCGGTTGGCCGCTCGCCGAGCGCTGCAGCTGAGCCCTGCGCTGCAGCAGCTGCTGCTGCAAGGCCTCGAGATCCTCTGGCGTCAGGTTGGTTTGCATGCGTGTCTCGCGCGGCCGGCACCAGGAGGGTGAGCATAATTCGCTCCGGCTGCGCCCCGGGCCGCAGCCGGATAGTGCCGGATAGTGAGGAGGACGAAGCGTGGGCCTCTGCACTGCCGCTTGTGCGAGAATCCCCTCCTCGAGCTTGAACGGAGTCTGCAGTGAATAATCATTCCCCCTTGCGCCGCGCCCTCGGCCTGCTCGCATGCCTGGTTACGGCGGCGACGGTTGCCATGGCGACTTCCGGCACGGCGCCGCTGGCCTATCCTGCCGCGCCGCGAGGCGATCACGTCGATGACTATCATGGCGTGAAGGTCGCCGATCCGTATCGTTGGATGGAGGACATCGACTCGCCCCAGACACGTGCGTGGGTGAAGGCGGAAAGCGATCTCAGCGCGCGCTACCTGGCGGCGATCCCAGGCCGGGACGCCATCGCGCAGCGACTGCAGCAGATCTGGAATTTCGAGCGCTGGAGCCCGCCGGAGAAGCACGGCAAGTACTGGTTCTATTCGCACAACGACGGGCTGCAGAATCAGTCGGTCCTGTTCGTCACGACCGATCCGGCGGAACGCGGCCACGTGCTGCTCGATCCCAACACCCTGTCGAAGGACGGCACCATCGCGCTGCGCGAGCGCGCCATCAGCAACGATGGCCGCTATTTCGCCTATGCGCTGTCGGATGCCGGCTCGGACTGGCAGGTCTGGCACGTACGCGAGGTGGCCACGGGGAAGGATCTGCCGGATGAGATCCGCTGGTCGAAGGCCGGCGGCGGCACCTGGCGCAAGGATGACAGCGGCTTCTACTACACGGCCTACGATCCGCCCAAGGCCGCGGACGCCCTCAAGGCTTCCAACCAGTACGAGAAGCTGTACTTTCACCGGCTCGGGACGCAGCAGCCTCAGGACACACTGGTGTACACCCGCAGCGACGACCCGGACTGGTTCGTCGGCGCCGTGGTCACGGATGACGGGCACTATCTGAT
>CAZLYG010000156.1:0-10384 GCA_964563075.1 uncultured Steroidobacteraceae bacterium
GATCTCGTGACCGATCACGGCGCCGATCGCGCCGTAATTCACTGCATCGTCGGCGTTCGGATCGAAGAACGGGGGCTGCAGAATGGCAGCCGGAAATACGATCTCGTTGTTCAGAGGATTGTAGTAGGCATTGATCTCCTGCGGCGTCATCTGCCACTCGGAGCGGTCGACGGGCTTGTCCAGCCGCGCCACCTGATACTGCCATTGCCAGATGCTCGCGCGGCGCACGTTGCCGATGAGATCGTCGCGCCGCACCTCGAGAGTGGAGTAGTCCTTCCATTTGTCCGGATACCCGACCTTGGTGGTGAAGGTCGCGAGCTTCTGATGGGCGCGCGCCTTCGTCTCCGCCGTCATCCACGGCAGAGCGTCAATGCGCTCGCTCAAGGCCGCGCGCAGATTAGCGACCAACTGCTGCACTTTCGCTTTCGACTCCGGCGGGAAATAGCGCGCCACATAGACCTGGCCCACCTGCTCCCCGAGGGCATCGTCGACGATGTTCACCGCCCGCTTCCAGCGCTCACGCTGCTCGGGCTGGCCACGCAGTGTCTGGCCGTAGAACGCGAAGTGGGCAGCGTCGAAGCGCATCGGCAGGTACGCCGCGTGATCGCTCAGGTAGTTGAATTCCAGATAGGCCTGCAGTGTCGACACGGGAGTGCGCTTGAAGAGCGCCGCAAGACTGCGTATCGCGGTGAGCTCGCTTACGACCAGGTTCTCGCGGGTGCCGAGGTCGGAGGACTCCAGAAATGTCTGCCAGTCGAAACCCGGGGCATACGTCCGAAGCTGCGCCTTGGTGCGCGGGTTGTAGGTGGCATCCACATCGCGCCGCTTCTCGATCGGCCACTGCGCCCTGGCCACCTCGGTCTCGAACGCCATGATGGCGGCCGCCTTGGCGTGGGCGTCCTGGAAACCGCCCAGCGTGAGCATCTGCTCGATGTAGGCGACGTACTTCTGGCGGATTTCCGCCAGGTGCGGGTCGTCCTTCAGATAATAGTCGCGATCGGGCAACCCCAGATGCGACTGGCTGATGACGACGGAGTAGCGATCGGGATTCTTCAGATCCGGCGGCAGATCGACATCGAACAGCGATGCGAAGCCGGGCTGCCCGAAGAGCCTTGCGATCTGTCGATGCGTGCCGGCCGCGGCAATGAGTTGCAGGTCCGCGCTCGCGGGCGCGAGACCCAACGCCTCGATGCGCTCCTGATCCATGAAACTCGCGTAGTAATCGCCGATCTTCTGTTCCGCCGAGCCCATGGGCGGATGGCCGGCCGCCGCCTGCTCGACGATCTCCCGCACGCGTTGCTCGGAAAGATCCTCCAGGCGGTTGAAAGCGCCGAAGCTGGAGCGATCCGCGGGGATCTCGAACGAGTCGAGCCACTTGCCGTTGGCGTACTCGAAGAAGTCATCGCCCGGCCTGACATCGCTCTTGACGGTGCTGAGGTCGAGACCGAACTCCCCGATCGCGGCGTGCGCCTGGCGCGCAGCGGCCACGGATGCATCGGCCAGGGATGCGGAAACTACGGCGGCAGCCGGGGCGCGGGTCGCGGGCACCGGTATCTCCTGGGTTCGCTTTGCGGTGCATGCTCCCGTGAGCAGTACGGCGCACACGATGGATACCCTGTGGGAAAACGAGCTCATGGAATGAGGTCCCTTATCAGCATGACGGTGACGGCCAGTCACCCCCAGCGCCGTACGAACTCCTGCACAGCCGGACGGGAGGGGGGCGGCATCTCCGACTCCTCCGTTCCAACATACAGGAATCCGACGATCGCATCCTTGGCCTCCAGCCCCAGCGCCGCCTTCGTGATTTCGTCATAGGCCGCGCCGCCGGTCTTCCACACGGCATTGAACCCAAGCGCGAAGGCGGCCAGCAGGATGGACTGGGCTGCCGCTCCGGCACTCAGGATCTGCTCGATCACCGGGATCTTGGCGTTGGGTTGGGTTTTGGCGGCGACGACGATGATCATGGGGGCGCGAAAAGCCTTTTGCCGCTCGCGCTCCAGCGCCTCGGCCGTCGCACCCGGACGGGTGCGCCCGGCGTGCTCCGCCAGCAGAGCTCCGAACCGGGAGCGACCCTCCCCTTCGATGACAATGAACGACCAGGGCCGCAGGCGCCCGTGATCCGGCGCGCGCAGCGCAGCCTCCAGCATCAGCGTGAGCGTAGCCTCATCGGGTGCGGGCTCGCGCAGCGTGCGGCCCGAAAAACGTCGCAGCAGAGTCTCGATCGTTTGCATGATTTCCTTGAGTCGGTGAAAGGGGTGAAAAGCCGCGGGGCCATACGGGGCTGCAAGCTTGCCGTGCGGGCGCCCCATTGTCGCCACCCGGCAACGCGCTGCGGCGTCTCTCGGGCATAGAACCTGCTGAATTCCAACCAGATTCAGCCCACAGGTACCGCGGCATGAAGGACCCTCTACTAGCGGCGGCCAGCCGCCTGGGGATTCCCACCCACTCCAGTGCAGGCCCCGGCCACGGCCCGGCTGGCCGGCAAATCTGGGCGAAGTGGCCGCGCCCTCGAATGGAGATCGCTCGCGAGGCCCTCGAGGAAGTCATTCAGCATGATCGCACGGCGGGCGTGACGCCTACCGGCCAATCGAATCGCTGGCGCGCCTACTCCGCCGGCTGGAGCTACGAGGGCGACTTCGTGGCTGCGGTCGCCAGCCTCGCGCTGCATGTCAGCGCTCGCGAGGAAGAGAAGGGGCAACGCAGAGCTCCCCACCCTCGCCCTTCCGGCCCCGCATAACCCTTTCGGATGTCGGCGTATCCCCCTTAGGGTCCATCTCGACGGCCGGGGTTCTCGGCTACATTGCGCGACGTTGGGCAGTGCGGACGGGTTCTGCCGTGCCCAGGCACGCCTGGTGAGCAAGGGATCGGGAGACATGACCAGCACGCCCCCCCTGTCAGAAGCCTGTGAGCGCAACAAGGGCCCCATCCTGGAGATCCTGCGGCTCGCGTTCGCGGCCAGCCGGCGTGTGCTGGAGATCGGGAGCGGCACCGGTCAGCACGCCATCCACTTCTCCACCCACCTGCCGCACCTGATGTGGCAACCGAGCGACTGCGGCGAATATCTGCCCGTGCTGCGCCGGCGGCTGGAGCAGGGACGTCCTGCCAACCTGCTGGAGCCCGTGGAGCTCGACGCGTGCGTCCAGCCGTGGAACGCAGGACAGGTCGACGCGGTATTCACCGCCAACACGCTGCACATCATGGACTGGTCCGCCGTCCAGGCGTTTTTCCGCGGCGTTGGCAGCGTTCTCGGCGGTGCCGCGGCGCACGATCCAGGACACCCCCGCGTGCTCTGTGTGTACGGACCTTTCCGTTACGGCGGCCGTTATACCAGCCCCAGCAACGCCGCTTTCGATCGCTTTCTGCAGGATCGCGATCCGCGGAGCGGCATCCGGGAATTTGAGGCGGTCGACGCACTGGCTCGGTCGCGGGGATTGCACCTGCAGGCCGATCACGCGATGCCGGCCAATAACCAGCTCCTCGTCTGGCAGACCGCCCCGGCGAGGCATACATCTTGCGGAGTCCCGGCCCCATGACGCCCCAAAATCCAGTTCCGGCGACGCCGGCTGCCGGCCGATCCGCTGTCTCTCTACACCCTTACGCTGGCTCTTCTGGCGCACGCCGCCGTGCCGCAGTTCGGCCGGCGGTCGAATCGGAGCTCGCCGATCACTATCGGCGGGTACGTGATCAGACGGTGGCGCTATGTCAGCCCCTCGAGGACGAGGATTACGTCGTGCAGTCCATGCCGGATGCCAGCCCGGCGAAATGGCATCTCGCGCACACGAGCTGGTTCTTCGAGGAATTCGTGCTGCGGCGCGCGTTGGCGGACTACCGGCCCTACGACGAGAGATTCGGCTACCTGTTCAACTCGTATTACAACAGCGTGGGAGCGATGCATGCCCGCTCCAACCGGGGCTTGCTCTCGCGGCCGACCGTGGCAGAGGTGTTGGCGTATCGTACCCACGTCGACGAGCAGATGCAGATGCTCCTGGGGGGAGCGACGGTACCGGCGGCCGATACCGTGACATTGGGCCTGCATCACGAGCAGCAACATCAGGAATTGCTGCTCACTGACCTCAAGCATCTGTTGTGGAGCAATCCCCTGCAGCCCGTCTATGAAGCGCGCGAGGAGCGCACGTGGCGCAGCGCACCGCCCCTGTCGTTCGTGCACCTCCCGGGTGGACTGGTGGAAATCGGGCACAGCGGAGCGGATTTCTCCTTCGACAATGAGCGGCCGCGCCACCGCCAGTACCTGGCGCCGTTTCAGCTGGCGAGCCGTCCGGTGACGAACGCGGAGTATCTGGAATTCGTGCGCGACGGCGGCTACACGCAACCGCAGTTGTGGTTGTCGGATGGTTGGGCCGTGGTGCAGCGCGAGCAGTGGTGCCGTCCGCTGTATTGGGCCGAGTCGCTCGAGCACGAATTCACCTTGTCAGGACGCCGTGCCATCAACCCGCACGCCCCCGTGTGCCACCTGAGCTACTACGAGGCCGACGCGTTCGCGCGCTGGGCACACGCCCGGCTGCCCTCGGAGGCCGAGTGGGAAGTGGCCGCCTGCGCCGCCGCCCCCGAGATCCAGGGGAGCTTCCTCGAGCAGGGCAACCTGCATCCGGTGCCGGCGATTGCGGCAACGGCCGGTCCGCAGTCCGGACAGCCGCTGGCGCAGATGTTCGGCGACGTCTGGGAATGGACCTGCTCGGCGTACGCCCCCTACCCCGGATTCAAGCCTCTCGAGGGGGCGCTTGGCGAATACAACGGCAAGTTCATGGTGAGCCAGCTGGTGCTGCGCGGCGGGTCGTGTGCGACACCTGCTTCGCACATCCGCCCGAGCTACCGCAACTTCTTCCCACCTGCGGCACGCTGGCAGTTCTCCGGCCTGCGCCTGGCGCGTGATCTGTAACTGGAGGAATCGCCATGTTAGTGCATTCGAGCGTGCGCGCGCGCCACCGCCAAAGTGCGGACTGGACGCTGGTCAGTGATGTGTTGAGCGGGCTGCGGAGCTCACCGAAACGCCTCTCGCCGCGGTACTTCTACGACGAGCACGGCTCGCAATTGTTCGAGCGCATCTGCACGGTGCCCGAGTACTACATCACGCGCACCGAGACGGCGATTCTCGCAGCGCACGCGCCGGAGATCGCAAGCGTCATCGGGGAGGACACTCTGCTCGTGGAGCTCGGCAGCGGCGCGAGCACCAAGACACGACTGCTGCTGGACCAGCTGCCACGGCTGGCGGGCTATGTGCCGGTCGACATCTCGCGCAGTCACCTGCTCGAAGCGGCGCGCCGCGTTGCCGAAGCGTATCCGCAGCTCGAGGTGCAGCCCGTGTGCGCGGATTTCACCCAGCCCTTCTCACTTCCCAACGTGCGACGCGCCAACACCCGGGTGGTGGTGTTCTTTCCCGGTTCCACCATCGGCAACTTCGATACCCCGGAGGCCATCGACCTGCTGTGGACGATGCGCGACACCGCCGGGCCCGATGGGGCACTGCTGATCGGCTACGACCTGGTCAAGGACCCTCGCGTCCTCGAGCGGGCCTACAACGATGCCAGCGGGGTCACCGCAGCTTTCAACCTCAACGTGCTGGCGCGGCTGAACCGGGAGTTGGATGCGGACTTCGACCTGCAGGGCTTCCGGCACGAGGCACGGTGGCGAGCCGATGCCAGCAGGGTGGAGATGCACCTGGTCAGCCTGCATGAGCAGGAAGTCGCGCTCGCCGGGGAGTCCATCGCTTTTGCCGCCGGCGAGCACCTGGTGACCGAGCATTGCCACAAATACACCGGCGAATCCTTTGCGCGCCTGGCAGGCGCGGCGGGCTGGCAAGTCCAGGATACCTGGACGGACCGGCAGGGCTACTTCAACGTGCAGTACCTGCGATAGCAGGCCAAGGACGGCGAAGCCGCGTAAACTGGAGGGTGTGGACAGCAACACCCTCGCCGAAATCCGTGCCGCGATCCGAACCATCCCGGACTATCCCAAGCCCGGCATCCAGTTTCGCGACATCACGACCTTGCTCGGGGACGCACGCGCTTTCCATCGTGTCGTCGATGAGCTGGTGCGACCCTGGACCGAAGCACGGATAGACAGGGTCGCCGGCATCGAAGCGCGCGGTTTCATCCTGGGGGGTGCGGTGGCGCACCGCCTGGCCTCGGGATTCGTACCTATCCGCAAGAAGGGCAAACTGCCACACGCCACGGTACGAGTCGCCTATTCCCTGGAATACGGCATCGATGAGATGGAGGTGCACCGCGACGGTGTGGCGCACGGCGAGCGCATCATTCTCGTGGATGATCTCATTGCTACCGGCGGCACCGCGGAGGCCGCCGTAAAGCTGCTGCGTACCCTGGGGGCCGAGATCCTGGCCGCTTGCTTCGTCATCGATCTGCCGGACCTGGGAGGGCGAGGCAGGCTCGAGGCGCTCGGGGTGCCCGTCAGAACGCTGGTCGCCTTCGAGGGGCACTGAGCCTCGATACAGCCGCCGCGGATTGTCAAATTAAGAGTCCGTAAGGAAGTCTTTCCCGCAGCTTCGGGGCCCTGTTTGCCGTGTTGGAGGGGTAGCGGGCGGCGGCGTGTGAAATTCAAGTCATAATCGGCACGGGCCGCAGGCTTCGAGTAAGGTGGCGCCCGTGTCGTTACTCAACCCGCCCTGGAGGCTTTCGATGTTCAAGAAACTCGTCCCGGTCCTCAGCCTGTTGTTCCTTGCCGGTCCGGTGCTGGCCGCGGACACCAACCCGCCGGCTTCTGACAGCAGCTCGTCCGCTCCGGCGAAGAGCAGCAGCCACAAGAAGCACAGCCACAAGAAGTCCTCGAAGTCCAAGGACTCCGAGAGTTCTTCGGCGCCGAAGCAGTAAGGCGCTCGGACTCGTTACTCGAGAGGCCCGCCGCCGCGGCGGGCCTCTTTGTGTCTTCCGACCTCAGCGTGATTTGCGGCGCCGCTTCTCACCCTGCGCCATTACCTTCGCGTCACGCGCGTCCTGGCCACCATCCCGAGCCTTGCTGCGGGCTTTCTGCAGGGCTGCCCGATCGATGCCCCCGCCCGGCGCGCGGCTGGCAGCCGCACCTTTGGCTTTCACGAACTTGCGCGTTTCAGAGTTGTAGCGGCGTGCGGACGCATAGTCCCCTTCGCCTTGCACCTTGGCCATAGCCTTCGATCTCCGTCAAACCTGAGTCGACTCGATCGTACGCAACCACCAGCGTCGATTGTTCACCTGTAGGACTCTTCTGACACGGCTTTCAGCGCCACCCGCCGCACGCGCGGAGGAAAGCAGACTGGTTGGCAGCTGCGGCGTGCGTCACCGTCGCCCCCCATGTACACCCGAGACCTCATGTCGCTGCTGGCCATCGTCGTCGGCATGCTGCTGGTTCTCGTTGCCGCATAGGGCGACGTAGCCGCGCCGCGGGTCGTGCCGGACGCCTCGCGAACAGGCGAGGCCGCGTCGAGTTACGCTGCGCGGCTACGTCGCAGGGGATCAGCCCCGGACAGCGCGCAGCCGTGTCTTGGATCACCCGCGTAGGAGAAGTACCGATGATGGAGCGCACCACCGCCTCGAGCGCGGCTCTTGCAAGCGAGCTGCGCATCGTGCTGCAGCAGGTAGAGGAGTTGATCCATGCCATCGGCGACGATCGCGACGATGCCCTGAAGGCCGTGCGCAACCGGGTAAACGATGCCGTCGGCACAGCCAGAGACCATCTGGCCGACATCGAGAAGCGTGCCCACGTCGGGGCCCGCCGTGCGCGCACCGCCGTTCGCGCCTATGCCCGGGATAACCCCTGGACTACGTTATCGATCGGAGCGGCTGTCGGCCTGGTCCTGGGCGCGGTCCTGGTCCCCTGGAGAAGCGGCGGCAGGAGCACCTAGGCGGGCCCCGCCGCTCGACATGCCTTGCGGGCATCTGCTAAACCGCAGATAAGGGCCCGATGCCAGACAGACCAGCACACTCCATGCTCGAAGCACCCACCACGACGCGCGAAGCGCGCTCTACGCTCGAACTGGAGCCTCCCGCGCAGCTTGCGGACGAGCGCATGCGGGCCGCTTCCAGCCTGGCCACCTATCTGCAGGCGCTTGCGGAGCGGGAAAAGGCGGAAATCGCGCGCACGCTGCACGATGAGCTGGGCGGACTGCTGACGGCCGCGAAGATGGATCTGTCCTGGCTGCAATCGCGGGTGCAGGGCCTGGAGCTGCAGGAACGGCTCGCCCAGCTGGGAAGTGTTCTGGATGAGGCCATGGATCTCAAGCGGCGCCTGGTCGATGAGCTGCGACCTTCCCTGCTCGACCATTTTGGCCTGCCGACCGCGCTGCGCACGTACGTCGTTGCGGTCTGCCTGAAAGCGGGCCTGGAGGCGGAGGTCGAGCTGGCGGACGAGGCTCAGTCCCTGTCGCGGGATATCGCTATCGCAGTGTTCCGCATCGTGCAAGAAGGGCTCAACAACATCATCCGGCACGGCGATGCCAAGCACGTGCGGCTGGTGATGCGCGCGGACTCCGATGGCTACGAGCTGACCCTGAGCGACGACGGCCGCGGATTCGATCCCAGCAGCGAAGTCGCCGAGCGCAAGACCTTCGGGCTGATGGGTATGCGCCAGCGCGTGAGCTCATTCGGCGGCACCCTGGTGATCGATTCGGGAGCGGGCCGCGGCACGACGCTGCGCGTGCAGGTGCCGGCCGACAGCGCGAGCTGAGGTCAATGGCTGGTACGCGGCGGCGTCCACTTGGACTGGCCGTCCGCGACGATCGCCTTCAGCAAGGCGATGTCCCGCATCTTGTCCAGGAAATAGTCGGCGCCCGCCGCGAAGCAATGGTCACGGACGAAGTCCGACGCATAGTTGGTCAGCACAACGATCAACGGCTGGCCGTCGGGCGGGTACAGTTGCCGCGCCTGGCGGATGACCGCGACGCCGTTGCCCTCGGCCAGCTCGATATCGACCACCAGCACATCGAACAGGGCCTCCTGCAAACGGAGCAGCGCCTCCGACTGCGTCGCCGCCTGGGCGGCCACGGCCACCCGGCCGGGCTCCGACAGCAGATCGACCAGGCGGCGCGTCAGCACGGCGGAATCCTCGATCAGCAGAATCCGCCGCTCGGAGGTGGTTGCGCCGTTCACGTCGCGCACTGTTGCCGTGCTCATGTGCATCACTGCAGCAGATTGTTCTTGATGGCGTAGTAGGTGATGTCAGCGTTGGTCCTCATGCCCATCTTCTCCAGAATGCGCGTGCGGTAGGTGCTGACCGTCTTGACACTCAGGAACAGTTTCGCGGCGATCTCCGACACGCTGCGGCCCTCGGCGAGCTTGCAGAAAATCTGGAATTCGCGCTCCGAGAGGATGCTGTGGCGCGGCTCGCCCGAGTTGCCGCCCTGCATGCCGCTCACGAGCATTTCGGCGAGCTCCGGGCTCACATAACGCCCGCCGCGCACCGCGGCCCGAATCGCCCGGCACAGCTCGCCGTCGTCGGCGGTCTTGCTCAGGAAGCCGCTGGCACCGGCGCGCAGCACGTTCAGGCCGTACTGATTCTCGGGGTAGGCACTCAGTACCAGTGTGGCCACCGATTCGTGATGCGACTTGATCTGGCGCAGTACGTCCAGTCCCGACATGTCCGGCAACGACAGGTCCAGCAGCAGCACGTCGCAGGGCGTATTACGCAGCAGCGCCAGCGCCTCGCGGCCGCTCTTGGCCTCACCGGCCCACACAAAATCATGTTGAGCTTCGATGATCTGCTTGAGCCCGATGCGCACGAGCTGATGATCGTCGACGACTGCTACTCTCGTTGCCGGCATGGCGGCGCTAGCGAAGCTTTCCCGGCCTGCCCAGGCAGCGTAGCGGCCGCTGCGGGCGGGGGGAAGGGCGATTGGTGAGGGGCATACGGCCGCGTCTGCGCATGGGTGTGTAGGAATCGTCCGACGTCAGCGCAGAGATTCCTGGGCCGCTTCGTCCTGCGCCGCAGGTCCGCCGGCCTCCTTGCCGCCGTAGGTTTCCAGCCGGTTGTAGAGCGTCTTGAGGCTGACCCCGAGAATCTCGGCGGCCTTGCGCTTGACGTGTCCGCAGTAGGCGAGGGTCGCCATGGTCACGCGCCGCTCGACCTCCTCGAGCGGGGTACCGACACGAATCGTGATCGTGGTGCCGTCGTCGCTCCGGCGCACCGGCTCGGCGGTGGTCACCTCACACTCGATCACGTCGTCTGCCATGATGAAATTGCGCTGCACGTAATTCTTCAGCTCGCGCACGTTGCCCGGCCAGGGATGCTGGTACAGACGCACCAGCGCATCGCGGGAGAAGGTCTTGTTGGTGCCTTCCACTCTGTTGAGCTCATCGAGGAAATACTGCGCCAGCTGCTCGAGATCCGTGTCGCGCTCGCGCAAAGGCGGCAAACGGATCGGAAACACGTTGAGACGATG
>CAZLYG010000157.1:0-10360 GCA_964563075.1 uncultured Steroidobacteraceae bacterium
GCGGCCCGGACCTGAGGACTTGCCCTGATTGTAGGGGTCGTAGCCGCCGCCCGCGTCGCGGTCCGATTCCAACCGCAGCTCCTCGTCTTTCTTGTCTTCGACCTTGAGCTCGGGAATCTCCAGCTTGCGCAGCAAGCGCGAAGTGCTTTCGATCGCGATGCGGCCCGTCTCCTTCAACCAATCCCACACAGCGGTGCCACGCGCATCGTGAACGACGCGCCCACGGGGTACCGCCGGTGCGGCCTGCCCGGGCAGGCGAGGCGGCGGGGGCCTGTTGTCTTTGGGATCGCCCATCACCGCACTCTAACGCGCCGGACGGCTACCGCAAACGTTTGGCCGCTCCACCTGTCGGATCTGTGTCAGGGGTCACAGATTGTTTGCGGCCACTACTGCTTGCGGAAGCGGATAAACGGCTCGTCAGTACGCCCGGCCACGAGTTGGCCCGCCGTGTCGCTGGCGTTCTCCGCCAGGCTCAGCTCGTTCCCCTCGAGCTCCATGCGGGTATCCACACGCACGGTGCCCCCGGTCAGGCGCGAGGTCGTGCGGCAGGTCTTCGGATCGTTCGCCGCGGTGAACTTCTCACCGGCTTTCTTCCACGTTAGATTGCAACCGCGCACCGGGCTCACGTCCTGGTTCACCATGCTCTGGAGCGTTTCGGGATTGCGCTGCGCATCGCGCCAGCGCAACGGCTCCTTCAGGGTCCACACGGACTGCTCGATGGTCTTCTTCTGCACACCGAACGTCCACACCCGCTGCACCATGACGCGATTCGGATCGTCAGCGGCCATCTCCTGCACGTAGAAAACGTGCTCGCCGATCAGAGGATCGTCGACTGGCACGATTACCAGTGCGAGCGCATCGTGCGGCGGGTGCACGCCATGCTGGACGTCCGCCCGCACCTGCCCCGTGTTGTCGTAACGTCCCGCCAACTGCACGAGGAGCTCGGCCATGTCCGCCTCGCTCGCCTTCTGCTGATCAGCGCACGCCCCCAGCAGGAGCGCTGCCAGACACACCGCCCCTGCAGTTCTACCCATAGAAGTTGCGCCACTCCGCCCGATAGGACAGGCCCAGCGCCATGATCTTTTCCAACAGCTCATCGTAAGGTATCCCCGCGGCACGGGCCGATTCGGCCAGGTCCTCCGCCGCTTCCAGGTTCGGGTTGGCATTTGCCTCGAGCACGTAGACGCTGCCATCGGCCTTCACTCGAAAGTCCATGCGCGCGTATCCCGACAGCCCGAGCGCTCGATAGATGCGGCGTGAGAGTTTATCGAGAGTGGCCAGCACCGGCGGCGGCAGGTCTTCGGCGGCACGCGTGGTGATTCCGTACTTCTCCTGATAACGCTTGTCCCACTTCACTTTACGCGTAGCGATCGCGGCGAGCGAGCCCGGCATCGAGCCAAACACCATTTCCCACACCGGCAGGCGCGTCAACCGATCATTGCCCAGCACGCCGACGTACAGCTCGCGGCCATCCACGAATTCCTCCACGAGCGCATCCGATCCCACCTGCTCGTGCACGAAGGCAATCCGCTCCTTGAGCTTTGCAACGTCCTCGACGACAGAAGCCTGCGCGATCCCCAGGGATGCATCCTCCACGGTGGACTTGACGAACAGCGGGAACTTGAGGCGCCGCGGCACCTGGATCCGCTGGCCGCGACGCAACACCGTGAACAGCGGTGTTGGAATCCGGTGGTAGGCGAGCAGCTGCTTGGAGAGCGACTTGTCCCGCGACAGCAGCAGTCCGCGTGGGTTGCAACCGGTGTACTGCTGCCGCAGCAACTCGAGAAACGCCACGACATGCTGATCGTACGTGACGATCCCGTCGAACTCCTCGAGCAGATTGAAAATGATCTCGGGCTTCCAGTCGGCAATGGCCGAGCGCAGCTCGGTGAGGCTGTCGAGCACGCCCAGGCAATGCACGTCGTGCCCGATCCTGCGCAATGTGGACGTTACATCGTACTCCGTCCGCCACTCTTCTATTTCTTTGTCAGTTCGGCCTTCGAGGCTTTCCGGTGGCACCAGGCTCGCGTGCACTACGACGAGCGTGCGCAGTTTTTTCATAGTGGGAGCTGTGGAGTCTCGCCTTGCGCGTAGAAGCGCGTGATTCGTTCCAACATCGAGCGCGAATGGCGCACGGCCTCGCGCTTGCTGCCGCGAACGTGCAGCCGCAGGTGCTCGCTGCGCTCGATGAGCATTCGCAGGACCTGCTGTACTGTGTAGCGCTCCGTTGCCAGAGTCCGTGCGACGTGCGTCACGAGTGCGCTCCGGTGCGCGCGCAATAACGTGGCCGCGCGTGTCGCCCGGGGACGCAGGCGCTCTACGCTGAATACTTTTTTGAGGAGCTGGTCGGACACGCCGCGGCGCGTCGAACGGTTGTGCGCGAGCTTGCGGCGGTAGTGCTCCGCCAGAGTCCGCGTGTTCAGATCGATGGGCTCGATCCGGATTTTATTGCGAACCGGTGCACGCGCTCCCCGTACGTCGCCGACCAGCTCGTCCACGGCACTCAGCTTGCCGAGTGCCGGCCAGTCGGCATAGCGGGTACGCCAGCCCGATCTGGGCTTCAGCCATACCGCGAAGGTTTCGGCGAAATCCTCGGTAGGATGCGCCTGTGCGTACCATTCACCCAGATGGTGCACGTAGCGGCGGCTACCGGGCCGCGCGCGATAACGGTTCGGGTAGGTCATTGATGCGAGGCCGAACACCTCGCGCCAGCGTCGCCGCCGCCGCAACCGGTACGCGTTGTCCAATGCATGACCCGCCTCGTGGCGCAGAATACGCATCAGCCAACGGCTATTGCCGCCTTCGGCCTCGCGCATGATGCGTCGCTCGAGCCGCTCCAGGCGCGGATGTGCGAGATAGAACGGAACGGCGATTCCCGGGACTCCGTCCGGAGAGAACCATTCTTCCGACAGCCAGACGTGCGGTCTGAAGTCCAGGCCGCGGCTCTCGAGCTCGCTGTACAGGCGGGACACGTAGCGTCGCAGCGAGGAATGCTCTATCGAGAGCTTCAGATCACAGAACCGTAATGACAGGAGCTGCTCGTCGGAAAGCGTAGCCCACGACGGCGCGCTGCGGCGGCGCGGTCTGCCCACAGTTTGCGAGCCACGTGTGCGAGCGTGTCCCGAGGACATGGCTGCCTTGATCGATCTTGAAGATGAAGCCGGCGCGGGCCTGGCGGGGACGAATGGGTCGGAGCTTACCGAAGCGCTCCCGCTGTGTCTGCGGGGGATCGACCCCAGGCATTGTTCGGGCTGGAAATTTTCTATTCGCCGAGGCCGAGCAGTGCGTGCGCGAACAGCCGATCGGCGAAGCTCTCGATCAGGTCCTTGTGCATCAGGCTGTTGCGCCAAGCCGGGGGAATGGCGGTCACGGTGTAATGCGCGCCAGCGAGCTGGCCGCAGACCGCGCCCACCACATCCGAATGGCCTCCCAGATTGACGGCGCGCAGCAGCGCATCCCGCAGATTGGCGGTCGAGCCGAACGCCCAGGTCGCTGCGGCGAGCACTTCAGGGGCCGAGCTGGGGGAATCCGGAGGGTCCGTCGGGACCCGAGGGCCTTGCGCCAGAATCGCTGCTTTGGGCTGCCCCGTCAGGGCCGCGACCATCATACTGGCGAGCAGGCGGCAGGCTTCGAGCACGGCCGGCGACTGGCAGGTCGGCCGTGCCGACTCCGTCGCCTGCCGAACCGCCTCTTCGGCTGAGGCGAGAAAGAACATCACGGCCACCCCCACCCGGGACAACGGCTCGGGATCGAGCTGGGTGGGGTCGTGCGAGCCGGAGAACAGCTGCCGTCGCCACTGCGCGAACGCCAGCGCCCGGGCAGTGCTCGCGGTGATGCCGAGGCATTGTCCCGTCGCGGACAGATACCCTTCCTTCTGCCAGCGCTGATAGCGCTCGACTTGATCGCGCGCATCGAACCCGTCGCGCTCGAGAAGGCTATCGGCGAGGCACAGAGCCATTGCGGTGTCGTCGCTCCAGCCCCCGCGAGGCAGGTCGAAAGGCCCGCCGCCGAGCAGGTCGCCGACCGGGGAAAAGGTCCCTGGCCGGCGATACTGCGTCCCAGCCGCCAGGGCGTCCCCGGTGGCGAGCCCGGAGAGCGCACCGAGAAAGCGGCTGCGCACTCCGCGAGCCGCAGCGAGTGTCTCGTCCTCCAGAAGGGGGTCCGCGTCCTCGGGGAGCGAGGTCGTTCCCGGAAGTGCTTGCCCCGCCGCGGGAGCCTCCGGCACCCAGGTACGAACGTAGGTGTTCTGCGCGGCTGTCTCGGGAATCCAGTCCCAGCTCTTCGAGCGTGGCGATTGCTGCCAGACCCGATTCAGCTCGTCGAGGGCTGCCTCTCCCGACAACCCGCGCTCGACGAGCATGCATCCCACCACTGTGCCAGTGCGACCGATCCCGGCACGACAATGTACATAGACCTTTCGCCCTGACCTGAGCGCGTCGGCCACACAGTCAAGGATTTCACGCATGTGCTCGGGCAGCTCGGGAATTGCGTGGTCCTTTATCGGCTTGCGCAGATACTCGACGCCAATGGGCAGTGCGGTGTCGTACGGCGGTGCTTCACCAGGGAACGTCAGGTCGATAAAACACTCGATGCCGACGGCTAGCAGCCTCGCGATCCGTGCGCGAGTATCTTCCGGAGAAGATCCGCTCGGATGCTCTCCCGCGAGCAGCTCATTGGATAGCGCCCAATAGGAATTGGGGAGCGGGGGCTCGAGAGCCTCGCCGTCGGACAAGGGGTCGACGCTCAAGCCGGCAGCGCCTCGAGTTGCGAAGCGAGCGAGTATTCCTCCGGTTCGCTCATGGCCTGAACACGGCGGCTGTCGAGCCCTTTGAAGTCGAATTGCCGCGGATCGGCCAGGGTCGCCGGCTCGATATTGCGCAAGGCGGAAAAGATGGTCTCGGTGCGTCCCGGAAACTCGCGTTCCCAGGCGGCCAGCATCTTCTTCACCGCTACGCGCTGCATGTTCTGTTGCGAGCCGCACAGATTGCACGGAATGATCGGAAAGGCACGGCCGCGCGCATAGCGCTCGATCTCCCTCTCGGCCACATAGGCGAGCGGCCGGATGACGATGTGCCGCCCGTCCTCGGACAGCAGCTTGGGGGCCATCGCCTTCAGGCGCCCGGCGAAGAACAGATTCAGAAACAGCGTCTCCACGATGTCGTCCCGGTGGTGGCCGAGGGCTATCTTCGTGATCCCGTTCTCCGCTGCAAATCGATACAGAGCTCCGCGGCGCAATCGGGAGCACAAGCCACAAAGCGTGCGGCCCTCCGGGATCACGCGCTTCACCACACTGTAGGTGTCCTGCTCGATGATCCGATACGGCACGCCGAGACCCTGCAGGTAGTCCGGCAGCACCTGCTCGGGAAAATCGGGCTGCTTCTGATCGAGATTGACTGCGATCAGCTCGAAACTGACCGGTGCGCTGCGTTGCAGCGACAGCAGGATATCCAGCAGCGTGTAGGAGTCCTTGCCTCCGGAGAGACACACCATTACGCGATCGCCCTCGGCGATCATGCCGTAGTCCTGAATCGCTTTACCGACGGAGCTGCGCAGCTGGGATTGAAGCCGCTGGAAAGTCCGTGAGTGCTTGATAGCCGTCACAGGCCAAGGCCTTACGCGGCAGCGCTGCTGGCAACGTTCTCGAGGTACTTCGACTCGACGTAACGGATGTAGGAGGTAGCCGAGAGTGGCTTGCCCGTTGCGTGCTTGAGCAGCTCCTGCACCGGGACTTTGGCGCCGAGGCCGTGGACATGTTTGCGCAGCCAGCCCAACAGACCCGAGAACTCCCCGACCGCAAGCTGCTCATCGAGCGCCGGAACGTCCGCGCGCAGACTCTCGAACAGCTGCGCGGAGATGACCGCCCCGAGCGCGTACGAAGGAAAGTAGCCGAAGGAGCCGACAGCCCAGTGGATGTCCTGCAGGCAGCCCTCGGCAGGGCTCGACGGACGAATCCCGAGCCGCTGCTCCATCCCCGCGTTCCAGGCCTCAGGCAGATCGCGCACTGCCAGCTCGCCGTTCAGGAGCTGCTTCTCCAGCTCGTAGCGCAGCATGATGTGCAGCGGGTACGTCAACTCGTCGGCATCGACGCGGATCAGTCCGCGCTTCACCTTGTTCAGGTGAGCGTAGATATTCTCGAGCTCCCACTCCGGTCCGCTGACGCCGAAATGCTTGGTGAGCAGCGGCTGCACATAGCGGACGAATGGGCGGCTGCGGCAGACGATCATCTCCATCAGCAGCGATTGGCTCTCCTCGAGCGCCATGCCGCGATCGCGGCCTACCGGCTGGTCGCGCCAGTCCTGCGGCAAACCAAGGTCATACATCGCATGACCGGTCTCGTGCATCGCACCGAGCAGCCCGGACCAGACGTCGTTCACGTCCAGGCGCGTGGTCACACGGATGTCTCCGGGGACTCCCTCCGTGAAGGGGTGCTCGCTCTCGTCGAGTCGACCTCGATCGAAGGGGAAGCCGATAGCCTTCATGACCTCGACGATCAGAGCGCGCTGCTTGGCGTGCGGGAACTTCCCGGTCAGCGGCAGTAGCGGACGCTGATCCTGATGCGCGATAGCCTCGCGGATCAGTGATGGAAGGCGGCGCGAGAGCGCCTTGAACATGGCGTCGATGTCCGCCGTCATCAGGCCCGGGCTGTACTCATCGACCAGGGCATCGTAAGGCGCAAGATTCAGGGCCTGCCCCAGGAGCGCGGCCTTGTCACGTACCAGGTGCACCACTTCCTCGAGGTGCCCTGCGAAAACCTCGAACTTGCCCTGCTGGCGAGCCTCCAGCCAGTGAGCCTCAGCACGGGAGGCCGCTTTGGTCAGGCGGGAGATCAGGGTGACGGGGGTCGCGATGGCGTGATCACGCTGCCGGCGCATCTCACGCAGGTTCGCGACCTGCCAGTCCTGGAGGCCCTGGGCATTCGCCTGGGCGCGATCCAGCAGTCGGGTAATCCTTGGGGCCGTGAGCAGAGCGTGGTACTCGGTCTCGAGGGCCGCCAGCTGCTCGCCACGGACGTCGGCGCTGCCGCGCGGCATCATGACCGCAGCGTCCCACCGCAGCAGCGACAATGCTCCTCGGAAGGCATGGAGCCGACGAAACTCCTGCTCGAGTTGCTTGTAGGGTGAAGCTGACATGTTTCTTTCTTTGCAGTCCTGAACGGGCCGCACCGGGGCTCGCCGCCATGGCGAAGGATCAAAGGGTGGGTGCGACCGAATGGGGCTAGTTTACCAGCGGGCCACGGCCCAGCCCCCGCCCTGGGGTACAATTGTTTTTAAAAACAGTAGCTTATGTGCCAAGTCCTCGATTGACACGCCCTCTGCCCGCCCGAGGTGACATAAGCAGGCGCCCGAGCTCGATCTGAGGCCGGCGCGGGGGATCGCGAGGCCGCCGGCATGGGATGATGAGCCCTACCGCAGCCAGTGCCGCCAGCGTGGCCAGGTGGCCACCGCAATGCCGGTGCCGGCCGATACGATCAGCAGCAGAGTGACCAGCACAGAAATGAGAACACGACGCATGGCGAAAACTGCCGCCCCCTCTCGAATGCCTCGCGCCCGGCGCCGCGCGTACCCGCAACAATGATAAACCGGTAGACCTGCTCATGAAGCTGACTGTCTGTCTGCTCGCCTCGGAGGCCGCTCCACTGTCGAAGACGGGGGGACTCGCCGATGTTTCCTCCGCCCTCGCAAAATATCTGCACGTGGCCGGCCATGACGTCCGCCTGTTCACGCCGCTGTACTCGTCCGTCGATCGAACACGCCTGTCCCTGGAGCCGGTGCCGCAGCTGCGAGACATCGAGCTGCATCTTGGGCTGCACCGCTATCGCTTCTCGGTGCTGTCGGGAAAGCTGCCGCGCTCGAGCGCTCCGGTCTACCTCATCGAATGCCCCGAGCTGTTCGCGCGCGCCAGCCTGTACACGAGCGATCCGGATGAGCATCTGCGCTTCCTGGCCTTCACGCGCGCGGTGTTCGTCAGCTGCCAGCACCTGCAATGGGCGCCGCGCATCCTGCATTGCAACGACTGGCATACGGGTTTTGCTCCTCTGTTTCTCAAAGCCTCCTACGACTGGGATCGCCTGTTCGCCGGTACCCGCTCGGTCCTGACGATCCATAACGTCGGCTACCAGGGACCCTTCAGCGCAACCGCCGTTGGGGACCTGGACCTCGGCGCCAAGAGCTACCTGCTACATCAGGACGATCTGCGCGCCGGCACCATCAACCCGCTCAAGCACGGGATCATGTACGCCGACGCCATCACCACGGTGAGCCCGACGCACGCGCGGGAGATCTGCACGGACGAGTACGGCATGGGAATGCAGCAGGTGCTCCGCGCGCGCGGCGGAGCGCTCACCGGCATCCTGAACGGCGTCGATTACGAGGAATGGGATCCGCGCAACGACCGCTTTCTGCCTCACCACTACGACGTCCGGAAACTGGAAGTCAAAGCGCAGTTCAAGCACACCTTCCTCGCACGACTGGGGCTCGACTACGACGCGGGTGTGCCGCTCGCGGGCATCGTGAGCCGGCTGGCCCAGCAGAAGGGCATCGACCTGATGTTCGACTCGCTTCCGGAAGTGCTGCGCTGGCGGGATCTGAGCTTCGTCGCGCTCGGCGCGGGCGATGCCCAGTACGAGCGCTTCTTCAGGGAGCTGCAGGAGGAGTTTCCGCGCCGCGTCCTGTTCCGGCGCGGCTACGACGAGGAGCTCGCCCACTGGATCGAGGCCGCCAGCGACCTGTTCCTGATGCCTTCTCTGTACGAGCCGTGCGGACTCAATCAGATGTACAGCCTGCGGTACGGTACGGTGCCGATCGTCCGCCGCACCGGCGGGCTGGCCGATTCGGTCGAGAACTACGATCCGCACACGGGCCTGGGCACGGGTGTGGTGTTCGACGATTTCAATTCTGAGGGGCTGGAGTGGGCTCTGAATACGGCACTGGATCTGTACGCGGAGCCCGAGCACTGGGGGCGGATGGTCCGCAACGGCATGAGCCGTGACTTTTCCTGGGAGCGGCAGGGAGGGCTCTATGTCGAGCTGTACGAGAAACTGCTCGCGTGAGGCCACTCGGTAGGCGGCGCGGGGCGCCGCCCGGCGTGTCGCGTCGCGGCGGAGGCCGGTCTACTGCAGCTTGAAGGTGCCGCGCTGCTCGAAGGGCACGGTGCGCAGGAGGCCCTCCGACAGCGAGACTTTGCCGGTGATGCGGTATTCGATGGGGTCGGAGGTGCCGGCGTGGCCGAGCAGCTTGAACAGCGCCCCGGCCATGTTGGCCGTCACATTCATGTCGAATTCGGCCTCGCCGTTGGCGGGCACTACGAAGCTGGCTCCCGAGACGCCGCTGGCGAACTCCTGTCCTGACACGTCGATCGTGTATGACAGTCCCTTGACGGGCAGCGTGCGAGGGTTGGGGTTGTCGACGCGCATCCGCACTTTCAGGTGCTGCTCCCACAGATCGCTTTTGAGCAGCTGTACGTTGACGATGGCGAGGGTGGGAGGCGAGAGCTTCGGCACGAACAGCGCGCATCCGCCCAGCAGCGCTGCGACCAGGAATGCCGGCATGTGGCTGAGCTGACGCATACAGACATCCTAACAAACTTCGGGTGCACCGCCGCCGACCTGGGTCCCAGCTTTGGCGACGCTTCGTTTCGTGGCGCTTCGCTGGGCGACGTCCGCCGCCAGTGCTCCACAATTGAGCGGCGCTACGTCAGCCGGAGCGGCCGTACATCCTGTTGAGCATGGCGTAGCGCCGGGCAAGCTCGGTCGTGAGCGCGCCGGAAGGCATCCGCCACGTCCAGTTTCCCACTGCGGTGCCCGGTGTATTCAACCGGGCCTCCGAGCCGAGGCCGAGAATGTCCTGGACGGGGAGGACGGCGAGCGTGCCCACGGATCCGAGCGCCTCGCGTATCAACGCATCAGGCATGCTGCCGGGCGTGTAGCGCAGAAACAGCTCGACCCAACGCCTGACCACCCCTTCGAGCGAGGTGAACCAGCCGAGGCTGGTGTCGTTGTCGTGTGTTCCGGTGTAGACCACGCTATCGCGCTCGTGCATGTGGGGGAGGTGGGGGTTGTCGCCTTCGCCGCTGAAGGCAAATTGCAACACGCGCATTCCCGGCAGGCGGAAATGCCTGCGCAGCGCCACTACATCCTCGGTGATGACACCGAGATCCTCGGCCACCAGCGGTAGCTCACCAAGATCGTCCTGCAACGAGCGCAGCAGCTCATTTCCGGGCGTGTGCTGCCACTGGCCCGAGCGCGCATCCGGCGCGGAGGCCGGAACCGCCCAGTGTGCGGCCAGAGCCCGGAAATGATCGAGCCGCAGCAGATCGAAACGCTCCAGCTGCTGGCGGGTGCGAGCGCGCCAGAAATGGAAGC
>CAZLYG010000158.1:0-10280 GCA_964563075.1 uncultured Steroidobacteraceae bacterium
TTGGTCTTGGCCAGTTTGTCGACGAAGTAAGCCAGCATCTTGACGTGATACTGATTGATCTTCGACAGCATCCTGATCGCATTCGGATCCTCGCCGTGGTGCGAGCCGCCATGGAAGCCCAGCGTCGGCGACTCGCTTTCCGGGTAGACACGGCCGGTGAGATCGCGCGCGAACAGCATGGTGCCGACGCGGGTGATGTCGGCCTGGAAGCCGAGCGCCAGGAGGTCGAACATGATCTTGATGTGCTGATCGAATGACTGCGGAATCCCGGCGGGCACGGCGAAATTCTCCGGTGCGGCCGTCGTCGCCTTGGCGGCGATCTGCATACGACGCTCGATTTCGCGCACGTTATCGGTAAAGGCATCCAGACGTGCACGGTCCGGCACGCTGATCTCCGCGCGCATACCTTTGATCTTTTCGTTGACGGAATCGAGGATGCTCTGGTCGCGCGCGCGGCGCTGCTCGCGTTCCGCAGCGGTGCTCCCGCTGCCGAACATGCGCTCGAATACGACCTGCGGGTTCAGTTCCATCGGCAAGGGCGTGGTCGGCGATGCCCACGCGATCGTATTGGTATAGACGCAACTGTAACCCTCGCCGCAATTGCTCGAGCCCGAACCCGGGTCCTCCACCGAAATTTCCACCGACGGCAGCAGCGTCTCCTGCCCGTACTTGGCGGCAATGACCTGGTCGATAGTCTGCCCGGCATAGACATCGGCACCGGAGGTCTTGCGCGGTTTGCGTGCACACAGGAACGCGGCGGCGACCCAGTGGTCGGCACCGGTTTCACCCGGGGGCGGCTCGGACGAGCGCGAATGCAGGCCGGTCAGAATATTCAGGTATTTGCGGAACGGCTCCATCGGTTTCCAGATGAAGGGCAGCTCATCGGGCAACGCGCCGACTTGCTCGGGAACCCAGTAGCCCGGTGCCGCACCGTGCGGCACGAAGCCGCCGAAGAACCGCGGCGGTGTATTTGCCGCAGTCTTTGCCTGTGCCGTCATGGCCGGGATCATCGCGTCCAGCAGCGGAAGGGCAAGCGTGGTGCCGAGGCCGCGCAACACGGTACGACGGCTGAGATGCTTTTTGGTAATGAACACCGGATTACTCTCCCTGCGCCGAATTGGCGGCTGACAGCGAAGCGGGGGCGTATTTCATGTTCATGGTGAAGGCCGGACTCTGGATTACGCCCATGATCAACGACGAGAACCTGTAGTTGTCCTTCGCCGCGTTGTGTACCAGCGAACGCACCAGTGGCATGTCCTTGTAATCCAGGCCACGACCGGTGGCGTAGGTCAGCAGGTTTTCGGTCACCACTTCGACGAACATCTCGTGCTTGCGTACCGCGAGGTCCCGCAGGCCCTTGATACCCTCGACGCGGGTGCCGTCGGTGACGATGCCGACCGAGTCTATCGGGGTGCCCACCTCAATGGTGCGCCACTGGCCCACGGGGTCGAAGTTCTCCATCGCCAGACCCAGCGGCTCGAACATCTTGTGACAGGTCGCGCAGGTCGGGTTGATGCTATGGATCTGCAGGCGCGCACGCATGGTCTTCGGAGTCTCACCGGCTTTCTGGTCCAGTTTGATGACCACGCCAGGCGGCGGATCCGGCGGACTGACGCCGAGGAAGGTCTGCAGGAACCATTTGCCACGTTTCACCGGCGAGGTACGTGCCGCCTCGGACGTAATGGTCATCAGCGCACCCTTGCCGAGCAGGCCCCGGCGCATGTCCTGATCGGGACCCAGCTGGACTCGACGGAACTGCGGGCCGTAGATGTTGGGGATGCCGTAGTGCTTGGCGAGACGCTCGTTGACGAAGGTGTAGTCCGCCGTCAGCAGCTCGGTCACGCTGCGGTCTTCCTGGATGATGCTGGTGAAGAACAGTTCGACTTCGCGCACCAGGGCATCGCGCAGCGTGCTGTCGAAATCGGGGAACAGGTTCACTGCCGGCTCGCTCGCGGCGATGCCGCGGAGATTCAGCCACTGGCCGGTGAAATTCCGCACCAGCGCCTGCGAGCGCGGATCGGCGATCATGCGATCGACCTGCTGTTTGAGCACTTTCGGCTCGTGCAGCTTGTTGGCGGAGGCGAGATGGATCAGCTCCCTGTCAGGAATGCTGCTCCACAGAAAGAACGACAGGCGCGATGCCAGTTCCAGGTCGCTGATGTGGTAGGGAGTGCCTGCCGTTACCTGGGCAGGCTCGATCTCGGCGCGGTAAATGAAATCCGGATCGATCAGGATGCGCTGGATGACGGCCTCGATGCCGCCGTCGAAGTTGCCGCGCTGTTCACGTCCGCTGCGGTAGAAAGCGGTCATTACCTTGATGTCGGTGTCGCTGGCCGGGCGGCGGAAGGCCTTGGTGGTCAACGTAGTGATGATCTTGCGTGCGCAGCGGTCTTCCTCGCTGACTTTCTTCGGATAGCACTCGAAAATGGCGCGTCGGCTTTGCGAATCGGTGGCGGCGGTGCCCTTGAACGGACCTTCGATGAACACCTGGCCCACGTGCGGGTAGAACGTGTAGCCGGAAATCGCGCCGGGCGAGTTCATCGTGCGCTGGAACGATTTGTTGATTCCGGTGTCCGGCAGATCGCTGGTGGCGAGGAACGCCACGCCGATGCGGTGCAAGCCGGCTTTGATGCGCAGTGCCGGGGTCTTGCCGCCATCACCGCGTTTGGTGGCGATCTCCTTGTCCCAGTCATAGAGGTACACGCGTTTGCCATCGACCGTGACTTCCAGCTGTTCGCCTTTCACGTTGCCGAGCACGGCAGTGAAGTACCCGGTCATGCCCTTCACGGTCAGCGTGTAATCGCCGTCGGCGGGGAATTCGTGTTCGATCAGCATGCCCCCGCGCGTGCCGAACGGCAGGCCCTCGACGTATTCGTTCTGGCTGGTGTCGTGCGGTGCATCGAACACAGCCAGCGTTGGCGCCGTATCGGTACCGATGGCCAGACGGCTGATGTTGCCGGCCGCCGAGAGATAAGCCTCCATCAACGCCGGCGACATCGTCAGCGTACCGGCCATGTTGTCGAAACCATGACTGGAGTCATCGGACGGCAGGAACTTGGCGGCATCGATGTCGAGCGCCAGCAGGTCGCGGATCGCGTTGGTGTACTCGGTGCGGTTGAGGCGATGCAGGCCGGGCGCCAGCGGATGGGGACCCTTGTTGGCGGCACTCTTGTCGATGGTCTCTTCCAGAGTCTGCGCCAGCGCCTGCACCGTATCGTAGTCGGGGCGCGCCTTGCCTACCGGCGGCATCATGCCGGCGCGCAGGCGTTTGATCATTTTCTCCCCGACTTGCGGCCTGTCGGCGATGCTGCTGGCATCGGCGCCGTCCAGATCGACCCCGCCGGCATAGTCGTCGGAGTTGTGGCAGACGGCGCAGTACTTGTCGATCAGCGCTCCGCTGTCCAGGTTCCCGCCTTGGGCAACGGCGGCGGGTGCAAAAATGATGGCCCCCGCCAGGATGAACATGCCATGAGAGGCGGGCTTCAGCCGAGTCACTAACCGCATAGCATTCCTGCCTGGCCAGACCTGAGGAGGCATCTTCAGAGGACTCTAGCGGGTCTGGCGGGTATGGGCCGTCACCCCGTGCCGCCAGCCAGGTCCTCCTCTGCCGTGCTCGGATTGTAAGTACATAAGAAGGAGACATCCGGCTTTGGTGCATGTCCGTCCGACGGCCAGACGGCCGGGGCATATCCAGGGCAGGGCCCCGATCCGCCAGGGCACCGCAAGCGATTGATTTATAAGCTTGGTTTACCTGCTGAGCGTCTTTAGACGCGCGGAGCTCGCGTGGCTTGAGCGGGGGAGTATTGTGATGCCGGTCGCCGCGATGGCTTCGCCCCCCTTGCTACCGTTGCCTGTAACGCATTCTCCATGTGCTCACAGGGATTCGTTGACCATTCCTGACTCCACCAGTCGCCGCCGCCCCGACCAGCAGTCCCGGAACGCACATAGCTCCATTGCCTCGCATCCTGGAGCATGCCGGACGCGCCCCGCCGTCGGCACGGCCTCGTACCGGATCGACATGAATTCTTCATCTATCCATTGGAGATCCCATGCTCTCGAAGCTCAAACGGGTTGCAGTCCTCGTCCTGTTGGCAACGCCCCTGACCGGGCATGCCGTCACACTTCAGGTCAATTGTGATCGACCGTCCGACAGACCGGAGACGATCGGCGCCGCGCTCAAGCATTTGCAAGGCTTCGCGGGAAACGTCGGCCCCAACACCATCCAGGTCAGCGGCAACTGTAAAGAGAACATCAGCGTGGATGGCATGGCCAATCTCACGCTCACGGCGCCGAACGGGGCGTCGATCAGCGACGCTTCCGGCGGGACGATGGCGGTCATCAGTGTCACCAAGACCCGGAATTTCGCCCTCAATGGCTTCGCTATCCGCGGCGGCGGCGGCCCTTTCAATACGGCGATTGCCTGCGTGCAAGACAGCACGTGCTACTTTTCCAACAACGACGTCCAGCACCCGGGCGGCATCGCGGTCCTGGCTGCACTGGGAGTCTCTGTCTGGTTCGATAAGGACGTACTCGAGAACAGCGCCATCGGCTTGTCGGTCATCGACGCGAGTCGCGCCATGGCGTTGCCCGCCACCATTCGCAACAACAGCTCGGTCGGCGTGACGCTTGGAGTAGCCTCGTTTCTGGAGACGAATTTTTCCGCCGTCGTCGCGAACAATGCGGGCGGCGGCATATTCGTCACCGATCATTCGACAGCACAGATCTCCGCCACCTCGATCACGGGAAATTCCGGTGTCGGCGTGTATGCGGCCGACGGCTCCGAGGTGCTCTTCTACCCGCCGCTCAGCACTATCAGTGGCAACACTTTCGGCGTGGCTGTCCAGGATCTGTCGTGGGCAAACTTCGGTGCGTCAGCGGCCGCGGTTTCCGGCAGCGCCACTCAACCTGACATCCTGTGTTGGGGCCATTTCTCGGGTGCAACGAGCGCCGCCGCCGCAGGCTCGACAAACTGCGCACCGTAACGGTGAAAAGACCTCTGACAGGCCACGGGCGGCATTTGCCCGGAGCAAGGGACCCCGCCCTCGTGGCGGGGTTTCCCCCGGCATGCGGCCGGAGCACTGCTGGAACGCTCACCCTAGGGATGGTCCGCCCCGTCGGCCCGACGAGATTCTGACGTCACCGCGTCCCAGGCCGCCAGCGCGCCGCGGGCCGTCTCCAGCAGCGACTTTTTCGAAGCTCCATCTCGCGCCTGTAGCGCAAGACCATCGAGCACCGTGAGATAGAAGGCCGCGATCACACGGACGTCGGCGGACGCAGGCAGATCGCCGTCACCGATTCCGCGCTTCAAGCGCTGCTCGATGAGTTTGGGCCGAGCACTGCGCATGTCCCGTAAGAACTCTTCTGCAGCGTGGTTCTCCGCCGAGCAATTGATCGCCCCCAGCACAACGAGGCATCCGCGGGGCTTGCCTCGCTGACACAGGGCCGCCACGGCGGCGTACATCATTGATTCGATAGCCGTACGGGCAGAAGCAGCTTCATTGAGCGCCCGCACGATGTCGCGCCCTTGCTCCTCGGCATAGACAGTGACCGCCTCCCGAAACAGCGACTCCTTGGATCCGAAGGCGGCGTAAAAGCTAGGCGCACTGATCCCGCCCATGGCCTTCTGCAGATCGAGCAGTGTCGTTCCCTCATAGCCGCGCGCCCAGAACACCTTGACGGCCTGGCGCAACGCTGCATCGCGACTGAATTGTCGGCGGCTCTTCAGTGCCACTCCCGCGGCTCGCTCTCTGTAGTAGCCACTATAGCAGTCTTGACAGGCAGCGCCAAGGCGCCTCATTCTAGCTATAGTGATCACTATAGACGTACCTATAGCGTGCACTACAGATCATCCCGCCATTTCCGCAAGAGGCCGCCATGACATCCGCTTCGAGCGCACTCCGTGCTTACGCCCGCTGGGTCACCTCGCATCGCCTCACCGTCATTATTGCGGTGCTCGCCCTCACCGCTTTCGTGCTGTCGTTCGCCCGCAATCTGCGCATGGACTTCAATCCCGACGTCTATTCACCCCAGGCGCACCCATACGTGCAGGCGACACACGTCATCGAGCGCATCTTCGGCGGCCGCAACGTTACGGTGATCGGCATCGTTCCCAGGCACGGCGACATCTATCAGCCCGCCGTGCTCGCCAAGGTGAAGCACATCCAGGACGCGGTCGAGCTGTTGCCGAACGTCATCCGCCACAACGTGCTCAGCCTCGCGGCACGCAAGGTCAAGGACATCAAGGGAACCGCGGACGGGATGGTCGTACACCAGATGATGGAGACCATTCCGCAGACGCCGCAGGAGATGGAGCGCCTCAAGGCGGCAGTGGCATCGATGCCGATCTATGTCAATTCGCTGGTGTCTCCTGACGGGCGCGCTGCGGCCGTGATCGGCGACTTCAGGATCGACGAGAAGAATCCGAGCGCCCAGGCGATGGTCGAGGCGCTGCGCCCGATCATCGATCGCGAGCGCGACGGCACCGTCGACTTCTATCTCGGAGGTCTGCAGGTCAACTCCGCGGCGGCGGAGGTACAGATGTTGAAGATGCCGATCTACTTCGGCGTGGCGCTCCTCATCATCATGCTCGTGCAGTTCTGGTCGTTCCGCAGCTTCCAGGGCATGTTGCTACCGATGCTCACCGGCATTGTTAGCGTGCTCTGGTCGCTCGGGTGCATGGGGATGCTGCGGATTCACATCGACCCCCTCTGCATCACGACCCCGATCCTCATTCTGGCGGTCGCGACAGGCCACGCTATCCAGATACTGAAACGCTACTACGAGGAGTACCGCCGCCTGCGGGCGGAGGGCCTGGAGCCACGAGCGGCCAATCGCGAGGCCGTGGCCGAGTCGGTCGTGCGAGTGGGCCCGGTGATGATCACCGCCGGGCTCATCGCAGTCATCACCTTCTATTCGCTCGCAGCGACTGGCATCGACATGGTGAAGCACTTCGGCGTGTTCGCAGGCTCCGGCGTGCTCGGGACCATGGTGATCGAGATGACGCTGATCCCGGCACTGCGCGCCTCGCTCCCGCCGCCGAAGCTGCGGGACAGCGTGCGGGAGGGGAAGGTGGGCGTCCTGGATCGCATGCTCGGCTCGCTCGCCAACAACCTGGTGGGCGGGCGCGCGCCCTGGTTCGTCGGCGGCGGATTGCTGCTTGTCATCGTCGCGGCTGCGGGTGCCGTGCACTTACGCGTCGACAACAACTTCAAGGAGTATTTCAAGCCCGACAGCGAGTTTCGCGTGCACGACCGGGTACTCAATCAGAAATTCGGCGGCACGAACGCCATCCAGTTCCTGATCGAAACGCCGCAGAAGGACGGCATCAAGGATCCTGCGGTACTCAACGCGATGGATAAGCTCCAGGCGTTCTTCGCCACGGAACCCGACGTGGGCAAGACTCAGTCGCTCGCGGATCTCCTCAAGCGCATGAACCAGGCGATGCACGGGGACGACCCGGCCGCGTATTCCATTCCGGGTAGCCGCGACCTCGTCGCACAGTATCTCCTCCTCTATTCCCTCTCGGGTGACCCGGAGGATTTCGACTCGTTTGTCGACAACGACTATCAGCGCGCGGTGATCTGGGCCTATATAAAGAACGACAGCACTGCTTACGCCGATGCGCTTGCCCGCAAGGCCCGGGCGGTCATCGCCGCGAACTTTCCGCCGCAGGTCAGCGTGAGGATGGGCGGAAGCCAGCCCCAGATCATGGCCCTCAACGAGGTGCTGCTGCGCGACAAGGTGCGCAACATGCTCCAGATGGGCGTGGTTGTCTTCCTCCTATCTGCGCTGGTGTTGCGCTCGTTCGTCGGCGGCTTGTTCGTGCTGGCGCCGCTCGTTGCAGTGGTCGCCACCAACTTCGGGCTGCTCGGCTGGCTCGGCATGCCGCTCGATCTGAGCGCCATCGTCACGGCGGCAATGGCGATCGGGATCGGGGCGGACTACGAAATCTACCTCCTGTTCCGTTTCAGGGAAGAGCTTGCCCGGCAGGGCGATGTGCTCGAGGCGACACGCACCTCGCTCCTCACCTCCGGTAAGGCGATTCTTCTGGTGGCACTCTCGATCGTGGGCGGCTACGCGGTACTGCAGACCGCGCCCTTCGAGTTCTACGACATGCTGTCCTCGCTCGTGACCTCGACCATGCTCGTGAGTGCGTTGTTCGCGCTCTTCTTCCTGCGCGCACTAATGATGATCTTCAAGCCCCGCTTCATCTTCGGTGAGCGGCGGGACCAGCTATTTGCGGCAGCGCTGGGCGCGCAAGGGAGTGCCGAATGAAATCATTCACATGGGCTGTTGCCGCCCTGATCGGCATCGTCGCCCTGGGTGGCACCGTCAGCGCCGCCGCAGCGGACGAAGCGCGCGATCTCATGGAGAAGAACTTCTTCGTCTCGAAGCTCGAGGCCGTCAAGACCACGGGCACGATGGTCCTCATCAACGACCGGGGCCAGATGCGGGAGCGGCAGAACACGAGTTATTCCGTGCTCCAGGCGAACGGCATCGACTCGAAGATCCTGGTCAAATTCTCCTATCCGGCCGATATCAAGGGCACGGCCTTTCTCGAGATCGAGCACGCCGACGCCGATGACGATCAGTGGATTTACCTGCCGGCCCTGGGTAAAAGCCGGCGCCTGGTCGCCAACAACAAGAAGGACAGCTTCGTGGGGTCGGATTTCTCCTATGGCGACATCTCGCTGCCGAAGGTCGATCTCTACGAGCACCGCTTGCTCGGCTCCGAGACTGTCGGTGGCCAGGACTGCTACAAGATCGAATCGACGCCCAGGACCGAGGCGACCAGGGCCAACAGCGGCTACAGCCGCAAGATCACCTGGGTACGGAAGGACAATTTTCTCGAGACGCGCGTTGAATACTACGACCTCTCCGGCCGGCTCCTGAAGATACAGGTGGTCACCGGCGCGAAGCTGATCGAGCCCGAGCGTCAGCGCTGGCTCGCGCTGCATCGGGAGATGACCAACCAGCAGACCGGACACAAGACCGTTCTCAACTTCGAGCAGGTCGATGCGAGCCCCTCGGTTCCCGAGGACCTGTTTACGACACGCTACCTCGAACGTGAGTAGGAGGGGGGCCTGCGGGATTCTCCTCGCGGCTCTCGTCATCGGAAGGGGAGTTGCGCAGGCGCAGGCGGATGCGTCCGGCAACAGTGAACTCGAGCGTTTGCTCGCCGCTGGTCGGGTCACGGCGTGGGCACGCCTCGACTATTTCGAATCTTCCAACAGCGTGGACGCCCAGGGTGAGTTTGTGGGAGCGACGCTCCAGATCAAGGCATTGCCGCGACTCGCCGATTTTCTCGACGCCAAGATCGAGGGGCGTTTCATGGCCCCGGATCTCGGCGATCGGGCGGGCTACGGTCCTCAGGCGCAGCTGCTGGAAGGATACCTGGTGCTCCATTTCGCTCACCAGGACCTGCGCATCGGCAAGCAGATCGTGGCTTGGGGCCGAGCCGATGGCATCAATCCGACGGACAACCTCACCCCACGCGATGAGCGGGTGCTCCTTCCGCTTGATGAGGATCAGCGCTTCGGCACCTGGTCGGCGCGTCTCGACACCTTTCTGACGCAATCGCTCACGTTTACCCTGTTTGCGTCCCCGTTCTTTCAGCCGGACCGGTTTGCGCTGCCGACGGCAGCTCTCGCGGTCAAGACGGTTGAGCCAGGGCACTCAGTCCGTGGCACAGAGGCAGGAGTCAAGCTCGACCATGTGGCAGAGGCGTTCGACTGGTCCGTGAGTTATTACCACGGTTATGACCTCCTGCCGACCGTCGCGGCGCGGGGTGCGCAACTGGAGCTGTCTTACCGCCAAATGGACGTCATGGGGGCGGACTGCGCACGTAACTTCGGGCGTTTTGGCTTTCGCAGCGAGCTGGCCTACACGCTCATCTCCGATCACGAAAATATCGACCCGAACGCCTCCCGGGGACGGCTCTTCGGGGTCTCGGGCATCGACCGCACGTTCTTCGAGAACCTCAATCTCAACCTGCAGGTATTCGTGCGCTGGATGCCAGGGTATCGAGATCCCGCCGACGTTCCGGCCCCGGTGGCGGGGGAGGTGGGTGCTTTCAATGCACTGATCCTCGGACAGGAACAGCGGTTCACCCCGGGTGTGACCTTTCGGGTGAGTGATCAGTGGCTCAACAACACGCTGCGCATCGAGCTCTTCGGGGTCATGAACGCGCCCCGCTCGGATCACTATTTCCGGCCGCTTGTCACCTATGACGTGAGCGATCGCCTCCGTGCATCGATGGGCGCCAATGTCTATGGCGGGCC